>DAOWDD010000128.1 GCA_030639215.1 Dehalococcoidia bacterium | reverse complement strand
GGAGACCACCAGCCCGATGCTGCCTACCAGCAGCCACCAGGCCCCGGTTAGACCACGGACAAAACCCAACCCGGCCATACCGATAGTTGCTGAGCCGCCAACAATGGTGGCCAGTAGAGAGCCTGTAATGAGCAGAGGAGATCCCTTTCTACCGGCAACCAGAAAATCATCAACCCCCCTCGCTCTCCCCCGGCTCACGACACCGATAGCAATCACAGCTGCAAAATAGGCGGCAATAATTACCAACTGAAGCATCTTTTTCTCCCTGTTTGCACTAATCCGGCCAGCGGACAGGCATTACCAAGATCCTAGACCATATCTGTGGTGGTCATCAGTCCTGGCCCTGAAACCCTTGTTCAAAGTATAATAGTTTTGAGACTTAATTGGCTAGTAAGCACCAGGAATTATGAGGAAACCACCCCATAGCCCCATATAGGTAGATTTGATCTATTCCCTGGTACAGGATATACTATTTACTATTGAATTTTCGAGCCGGTGCTTATCAAGAAGCAGCCGGCATCCTGATAGAAACCTGCTTTTCTCTATGTTTTTGCCCGCTGAGGCACACATAAGCTCAGAAAGACAACTTGGTCAACAAAGGAGAAGACAACCAATGAAGAGACCTAGAGGAGTCTACTTTCTTCCCTGTCTTGCTTTAGTCTTTGGGATGCTCGGCGGCCTAGGCGGGACACAGGTTGTCCTTGCTGCCCAGGAAAGCAGCAACAGCTCTATTTCGTTGCCGCCGGGTGCAGAGGAACTCCCATTTGAAGAAAACCTTGACCTTGTTTCGGAGTACCCGGTGATACACGGTGAGTCCGGTGACAGCTTTGAATATGTGGTCGCCTTCGATTACGAAACCGACGCCGAGGAAGAAGAAGCAAGAGTCTTTGATATTACTCTTATAGAGCCCCCGGAATGGCAGGCAACAGCAAAAAAACAATACGGAGATACGGGTGAGACAATACGGGCGATGCGGGTAAACCCTAACATGCCGTACCCGGACAGATTAAAGGTCACCTTCAGCCCTCTACCAGACACTGAACCCGAACCAGGCGATTATATCCTTACCATTGAGGCGACTTCGGGTGACGTAAAGGGCACTATTGAGCTTAAGGCAGTAGTAACCGAGATACCACCCACCCACGAGCTAGACCTAGTGACCAATACAGGAAGACTTGACACCATAGCGAAGTCCGGCGAGGACAACACTCTAACCCTCAAGCTGACAAACTCGGGGACGGGAACCGTTGAGGATACCAGCTTTACCTCAGATAAAGCGGAGGGATGGGGTATCACCTTTGACCCGAATAGCATAGAATCCTTAGATCCCGGGGAGTCACAGGAGGTAGAGGCAACGATAATCCCCCCCAACAGGACAATTGCCGGTGACTACAGCGTTACGTTAACAGCCAGAGGTAGCGATAATTCCTCTGATAGGGTAATACTTAGAGTAAGTGTACAAACACCTACCGCCTGGGGAGGGGCCGGCATCGCTATTATAGCAGGGGTTATCACCGGACTGGTCTTCCTGTTCCGGCGGTTAGGCCGGCGGTAATCCGGCTAAGGCCATTTATAGAAGTAGTAATACCGTCAAAGCCAAAAGCAGATCGTCAATTAAGGCAGTCAGGCAAGGCTCTTCAGTAATCTTCCCCTCTTAGTACTTAATTCCTCTTTGAGGTATCTTGCACCATACCCTGTTGTTGACAGCAACAGAAAAGCTTTTGTATTATACAAATGAAAACGGTTTTCATTTACTATCAAAAATGAGACTCGACGAAAAGAAGGTTGCCACAATACTAAGGCAGCAGGGCTACAAGCTGACCGCTCAGCGACGGGCAGTCTTGAAAGCGATTGCCCGCAGCCGGAGCCACCTCAGCCCGGCCGAGATATACAAGAGGATAAAACAGGAAGACCCCAAAATCGGACTGGTCACCGTATACCGTACCCTGGAAATACTTTCCCATCTCGGGGTCATCTGTGAGGTGCGCACAAGGGGCAATGCCAGGAGCTACCTGATAAGAGGGATCGTGGAACACCACCATCACCTCATCTGCACCGACTGCGGCACAGTAGTGGACTTTACCGGCTGTGATCTCGGCATACTGGAGAAAAGGCTGTCACGGGAGACCGGTTTCAAGATGAAAGAGCACCTTCTTGAGCTATCGGGGCGCTGCCCGTCCTGCCAGAAGACAGCCCCGGCGTAGCTTTCCCCGGACACCCTGAAAACGGTGTCTATCTTCTGCTATTTTATCGAAAAAGCTTTTCAACAGGCGATACGGAAGATGCTTAGACTGATAGGCAGCGAACTGAAACATCACGCCCCCTTCACTGCTCTTGGCGCTGTTACCGGCATCGTCATTATGCTGATAATACTCTTCGGCAATATTCTCCCCCAGGTATCACAGGTTTCCCACACCGTGTTCTATATACTACACCCGCTCCACATTACCTTAAGCGCAATCGTGACTACGGCTATGTATAAGAAGCATGGCAATGGCAAAATCTGG
>DAOWDD010000006.1 GCA_030639215.1 Dehalococcoidia bacterium | reverse complement strand
CGTTAACCTCTATCGAGTGGATGCCCGTCTCATCGTGGGAGGTGGCAAAGGTTACCGTTTCGCTGGTGCCGCCGACAAGGCTTACTTCCCTTGTTTCTACTATCGCCCCGTTTATCTTGAGGGTTGCGGTATGGCTGCCGGCTACCTCTCCTGTGTTGGTCACCACAAGACTGATAGATACCGGCTCGCCGGCGCTAACCTCGGGTGGGGAGATGCTCAGTGGGCTTAAGGTAAAAGCAGCCGGCGCCGTTGAGAGTGGTGCGATAACAGTGAAGGTGGTGAAATGACCTACCGGAGCGGTAATGGTATTCGTTTCCGGATGGACCGTGGATTCTAACTCCTGCCACCTGGCAGCATCCTCATCGTAATAGGTGATGCCCAGCTCTTCTTCATCTACCCCGTCGGGGATATCGGCCGGGTCATAGTTCCAGGTCAGGGTAACCGGCGGGTCAAAGGTGGCCCCGTCGGGTCCCAGTTGATAGGGCGGTCCGACAATGCTGACGCCCTCAGGTGGGTCAGGTACACTCTCCACCACAAGGAACTTGACATCGGTAAGCGGGTTACCCTCTCCATCCAGGGCGGTGGCTCCATCGGGAATAGTAATACTGATTATCTTATCCTCGGAGATGAACTCATTAGAGTCGGCGGCAAAGTGGGCGGTGATATCCATTGCATTGATAACCCTCACCTCTGTGGGGTTCTCAATGCTGGTCGATTCTCCATCCCAGACAGGCTCTCCGCTCCAGTTGACGAAGTGGTAGCCGGATTCTGGTATTGCCTCAAGGAGAACATCGTCACCGGTCTCGATGCCAATGGTATCAGGGTAGGAATTAAGAGAACACGGCGCGTCCCCATCTACTTCGATAGAACCGCTGCCCAGCGGGCTGACATCCACCTCAAGACTCACAGTCGTCGGACCTGACGACCCGCCGCCGCTTCCTCAGCCAGCCTCGGCCGGCTTTGCTGTGAACAGTACCGCTATCAGCGGTACTACCAGTGCAAGGACGACCCACAGCGAGGCTGTTTTAAACAGTTTCCTATTCATTCCCCTTGTCCTTATTTGGTTGTAAAACGATAACTTACTCTTTAAATGCCCTCGGAATGGCTTGTGTCTCCGTGATAACCGAGTAATATTATCATACTAGTAACTAATACTAACATACCGGGTGTTAATTATCAAATAGTCATGAGGAATCGCTTATGCTTTTCCATCTTTCAACCCGTCTGTACCCACAATATTAGGAGGTATATTCCTACTCCGATCAATGCCCATGAGGTTATCATGCGGATGACTGGCTGAGCGCGGGTAAGTTTTTCAAACCAGGAGGAAACCCGGCTCACGCCGAATGATAACGAAATGCCGAATATTAGTACCGGGAGCCCGGTACCGATGGCAAACACTGCGGGTAATGCTATGCCCCCGGTCGATTTAAAAGCCATCGGGATTAGTACTCCGAAGTACAAGACGGCGCTGTAGGGACAGAAGGCTAAGGCGAAGAGAATCCCCAGTAAAAAGCTGCCTGCCATTCCCCAGCGGCTGACCCTGTCACCTATGGATGATAGCTTGGCATTCCCGCTGCCAAAACGAAGCCGGTGTATATTTAACAGGATAGCTCCAACCGTAATCAATATTGGACCCAGGATTTTCTCGCCGGTGTCTTGCAGTAGTGAGGCTATTCCGGGAATTTCCAGCCCAGCCTTGACGATTAACACGCCCAGCACAGAATAGGCTAGCACCCGCCCCAAGGTATAGAGCGCGCTGGCGGTAACTGCATACCGGCGTTCGGCAACCCCCCGGCTGATGTAGGCTATCGCTGCGATGTTGGTAGCCAGGGGACATGGGCTTATCGCAGTGAGTAGCCCCAGGGAGAAGGCTGCGATTACGGGAGCCCCCGAAATGCCGGAAGAACCGGAGATAAGACTACCGAAATCCATCAACTGGTACCCTCGAGTGCGTTCGTAACCTTAGTTCTTATTAAAAGGGTAAAACCTTCGTCATCTCCTATGAAGTTCCAGATTTCAGTCACATGCTCAATATTCTCGTTATCACCCGTCACGGTATTGATGAAAAGCTGGGAGGTGTAGGCGCCGTACTTCTCGATAATGGCAGCATTGCTGTCATCCTGAACGTTGACCGACTCAAAAGTGAGCTTGCCGCTATCCAGTTCTTCTTGGAAATAGGCTTCCAGGGCGTAGAGCGTCGCTGCCTCGGCATAGTTGCAGGAGTAACAGCGGTTGGTCCGGTGAAAATAGACCACATCTACCCGGTCTGCTCCGGGGGTAGGGCTGGGTTCAGGCGTGGGCGTGCTCTGTTCATTTAGTATTAAAACAGCATACTTGGAGAAATGTTCAATCTGAGTGGTTACTAAGTGCCTCTTGGTATCTACTTGTTTGTATCGCATCGCCTCCCACCTGCCATCTTCATAACAGGCGATATAAACATCATTCTCTTTCGGTCCTTGCGGTAGTTGGGCAGGGTCGTAGCTGAGAGTAAGCTTGAGCGGGGGATTAAAAGAGGCTCCTTGTGGCCTCAAATTATAGACCGGGCTAATATAGTCGGCGCCTTCCGGTAGAGGTGGTGGGTTCGGGTCAATTACTGCCTCGATGGTCTGGAGGGGTTTCTTGTCGCTGTCCAGGACTATGGTGCCGCTATCTATGGAGAGACTGATTTCACTATCGGCAGAGGCTGCCAGAGTGCTTGACTCTAACTTTCCCTGACTATCAACCGTAGCCGCATATTTTATGCCAAGCAGGTCTATTTCCATTTGGTAGGCTGTCGGCTCTTTTTCCCCGTTGGTTGCTGGAGGTGTGTTGGGAGATGCCGTACAGCCTGCCGTAAGAAAAAGACCTATTGATAATCCTATCGATACCAGTAAGTATTTCCTAAAGAAACCTGTTACTTTCAATGAAATCTACTCGCTTTCTTAAATGAATTCGGGGTATTGACCGGCATCTCGTATCCGGCAGCCGGTAGTTTTTCTACCGTTCGCTTTTTTCCTCCTAATCCAGGGCAGAAGTGATAATCTGACTGATTTCAGTCTTGCTAGGCACCCGTCCCACACATACCATTTCGCCATTCAGCACCAGAGCGGGTGGGGTCAGAATGGAGTATTCAATTAACTTATTTATGTCTTGGACATACTCGACATTAGCATCGATGCCCAATTCCTTGACCACTTCTCTGGTCCTTTTATCTAGCTCGTGACACCTGGCACATCCGGGACCGAGAATCTTGATATCCATTTTCTATCTCCTCACTCCAGTCCCACTTCTTTCAATGCCGACATCAACGACTCTTTACTGGGGCAGACCCCCATTATCCTGACCAGGTCTCCGATAACTAACGCCGGTGCTGTAGTCAAATTATACCTTTCGAATACCTCGTTGCGCCCTTTATAGGTAATTACCTCCACCCTATCACCAAATTCGTCCTGGATTTCCTTGAGCAGTCTGGATAGGCTGATGCCGCCGGAGCAGGTAGGAATTGACAGGAACGCCTCTATCTTTACCTTGTTCATAGTCCACCCTCCCTTAATGCGTTGTCTAGGGTCGTTCGGCTGGGACAGATACCCTCGATTCTTATCTTCTCATTAATAACCACCGCCGGCACGCAGCCGAGCTTATATTCCTCGAATTTAGCTACCGCCTCCTCCCCGACCAGCTTACTTACCTCCAACTTGCCCGTGTGCTTTTTGGCGTACTCGTCAGCCAGCGCCAGAATGGCCACACACCCCGGACAGGGCGGGTCCCCGCTGAATACCTCCATTCTTACTTTCATATTCATACCTCCCTTTCCTTTCTTATTGCTTTTTCTATCTCTTCTTCGGAAATAAGCTTTCCTGCTGAGATAACCTTGTCGTTTATTACCATAGCCGGAGTTAGCATTATGCCGTATTTGTCCCCTTCCACAGAGAAGGCGTCAAACTTAGTCACCTCTATCTGGTCGGGATACTTCCCGGCGACATTCATTGCCCTTCTTTCCAGTTCTTTGCATCTAGCACACGGTGGGGTAGAACCGAATATTTTTATCTTTATCATATTTGCCTCCTCCTTGTTATTATGCTATTGACCCGTATATCAGTCCGGTGATTGTGGCGGCTGCTACCACCAGGGCGACATAAACCAGCATTTTCTTGGTGCCTATGATGCTTCTGATAGCCAGCATGCTGGGGAGTGATAGGGCTGGCCCGGCCAGAAGCAGCGCCAGCGCTGGCCCCTTACCCATGCCTAAATCCATGAACGTTTTAATGATAGGCACCTCGGTGAGGGTAGCGATATACATAAGAGCCCCACCGATAGAAGCAATGAAGTTGGCAAAGATGGTATTTCCCCCCATGTATGTTGCCATGGCAGTTGGTGGTATGACCGTGCCTAAAATCCCGGCGATAAATACCCCGAGCAATAGCCAGGGCAAGATGCGCTTCAGGAAGTAAAGCGTCTCTTTCATCCATTCCTTAATCTCGTCCCCTGTAAACCAGCGCCACAGTATGATGCCCAAAACACCACCTAGGATGCCAGAAGGTATCCAGTACTTAGAGGCAGCCGTGATGAGAATAGCAATAAGGGTGCCGAAGAATATGGCATATTGCCAGGGTTTCTTACCGTTGGGGTCAGCTTCAACTAAGGCAAAGGCCCGGGCTTGTGCTTTTTGTACTTCCTCTTTCCTGAAGATAAAAGCCATGATTAAACCAATACAAACGGCAAAGGAAATAGCCCCTACTGCTCGAGCTATTCCCAACTCATAGCCCAGTATGTTAGCGGTATAGACAATGGCCAGTATGTTTATGGCGGGTCCTGAAAATAGGAAGGCTATAGCCGGACCGAGTCCGGCTCCCCTTTTGTAAATACCGCCGAAGAGCGGTAGTACTGTACAGGAGCAAACTGCGAGGATTGCTCCCGAAACAGAGCCTACTGAATAGGCTATCGGTTTCTTGGTCTGAGGGCCAAAGTACTTGAGTATGGCAGCTTGCGAGGCAAAAGCAGAAATGGCTCCAGCAATGAAAAGGGCTGGCACCAGGCAGGCAATCACGTGTAGTGATAGGTATTCGGTCAGGCCATTCAGCCCGCCGTGCAGAAGCTCAGTGGCTTCCATCCCTTCAGGTCTCCTTCCCTATATGCGCATTAACGCATCAAGTTAAGGCAAAAAAAGAATGTTACTGTCTTAACCGCCTAACACGGCCAGGGCCAACACGCTCAGCCTTCATCAGGCGCTCACTGTCCTGGATGGCCAGTCTGTTGTCCTTAAGCGCCTTCTTTGCCGCTTCGAGCAGGTAGGTGAAATATTCTGGCATGCCATCTCTGTCTATTGAGTATAGTGACCATAGTCCTTCTTTCCTCAGCTTAAGAAAACCGGCATCGTATAAGATACCTAAATTACGTGAAGCCCGCGTCTGGGATACGTTGAGTGCCTGCATGACCTCGCAGACACAGCACTCCCTCTCCAGCAGCAGGTTTAGTATCCTGAGTCTGGTTTCATCAGACAGTGCTTTTAGTGCTTTCATCAGGCTATGCATTTTTCATCCTGTATGCGCATATATGCTTATAGGTTAAGCCATTTTCGGGGCTTTGTCAAGCGATTGTATTGACAGGCTTGCTATCGGGGTGCTACAGTTCGACTAGTTTCTCGAGGACATAGAATAAATGCCTCCGAATTATGCGTTCTTAGCAGGAAGGGGGGCAGAGTGGAAATGGGCCAAGAGGGTAGAGATACCCGGCTCAATGAGTTATGTAGCCGGAGGTTATCCGGCAGGCGAATCATTCTGGCTAGTAACCGTGGACCTATCGAGTACTACTTTACGGAAGAAGGCCAGCTTCACTCACGCCGTGGCAGTGGTGGGGTGGTTACTGCTCTTAGTAGTCTCGGCAGGTATGTCGAGCTTGACTGGATTGTCAGCGCTATGGGACGGGGGGATAGGGAGATAGCGCAGAAGGCGCAGGGCAAACGTTTTAAGGCACCGATAAAAGGTGACAGACTACATCTCCGTTTCGTATTTTGCCCCAGAAGTACATACCATAAATACTATAGCGTTATTTGTAACCCCTTGCTCTGGTTCCTGCAGCACTACATGTGGAACACACCTACTACACCCAATATCGATATCGCTGTTCATGATGCCTGGGAGAGGGGTTATGTTGAAGTGAATCAGGCCTTCGCCAGGGCAATTATTGACGAGGCGATGAGAAGTACGTCACCCCCGATAGTAATACTTAACGACTATCATCTCTACTTGGTCGGTGCTTACCTGCGGCGGCAGATGCCGGATCTGGTGATACAGCACTTTACTCATATTCCCTGGCCGTCAGCATGCTACTGGAAGTTGTTGCCGGGTTATATGCGGCAGGCGATTTTCCAGGGTTTATGTGCTGCGGATATCGTCGGCCTGCAGACGGCTCGGGACGTGCACAATTTTATCCACTGTTGCGAATCATCCATTGACGGGGCTGAGGTGGACTATACCCGACATACTGTTCAGGTAGAGGGACATCTCACCCAGGTTAAGGCATACCCGATATCAATTGATGTCGCTGGTATCAAGAACCTGCTTTCCACGACCAGATTACAGGAATATGAGCAGAAACTGAGCAGTCTTTGCGGTGAGCATACCATAGTTCGCGTTGATAGGGCTGAGCCCAGTAAGAATATCATTCGTGGTTTCAAAGCCTTTGATAAATTGCTGGAGCGTTACCCCCAGTTTCGAGGGCAGGTCAAATTTATCGCCTTTCTGGTGCCCACCCGGACCCACTTGAGGCTATATCGGCGGTATATGGAGGAGACTACCCAGTTAATAGAGGCGATAAATAGTAAGTACGCGACTCAGGAGTGGTATCCTATCGATTTCTTCTATGAAAATAACTATATCCAGGCTCTGGCCGGCATGCGGCTTTATGATGTTCTTCTGGTTAATGCGGTTATTGATGGTATGAATCTGGTGGCCAAGGAAGGTCCCACGGTCAACAACCGTGATGGCGTCCTGGTGCTTTCTGAGACGGTTGGTGCTTGTGAGCAGTTGGGTGCTTATGCTCTAACGATGGCGCCGGCTGACCTGGAGGGGACAACGGAGGCTCTTTATGAGGCGCTGATGATGCCGCCGGGGGAGAGAAAAAGGCGCGCTGGTGCGCTGAAGAAGTCAATTGAAGAAGAGGATATCACTCATTGGCTCTTGTGTCTGTTGGAGGATGCGGTCAGCTTGATTGAAGGGCGCTCTCAGTCATCCACTTGAGGAAGCGCTCGACATCACCTACCCCGTTCAGAGTAAAATCTGCTTCCGTTCCCAGCTTTTCCGGCGTCTCTGAGCTGATGATGCCGATGGCAAGTCCCTGAAAATTCCGGTCACGGCAGGCGGTGTGTATTGCCCTGAAGGCATCAATATCCGTGTAGTCATCGCCCAGGTATATGCCCCCCTGCAGGTTATACTCCCTTATTAAGTCCATTGTCGCGGTGCCTTTGTCAGCCTCTATCGGGGGTAGCAGGTTGAAAGACATTTTCCCGCGGATAACCCTTAAGCTTTTGGCCCAGGTTGAGGCATTCAGGGCGTTTAAGATTTTTCTCTCCGCCAGTTGCGGTTCAGGTGAGAGGCGGTAGTGAATAGTAGCCGTTACCCCCTTGTCTTCAATGCTGATACCCTCCGAGGAGAGCAGTGAGGTTAATTCCTTGATCACGGGTTTGATTACCCTGGAATAATCATGGGTACTATCCGGGAACTCGGTTTTACCCCCTCTCCAGCGCTCCAGTCCGTGGTTGCCGATGTAGACCATGCTGTCAATTCCTACCATTTCTTTAGCTTGACTTGCCGGCCTTCCCGAGATAGCAGCTACCAGGGCTAGATGACTGGAGAGTTTGAGGAGGTAATGTTGGCATAGTGGAGAGACCCTGGCCTGCTGTGGGGTGGGGGCGGTCTTACTAATCGTACCATCAACATCGGTAATAAGCCCGAAGGGGACTCGTTCGAGAATTTCTTGAATAGGTTTTAGGTGGTTAAACGCATCCGACATAGGTTAAATTTAGCAGGGGATGAGTTATTGAGTCAACATTAGAAGAGGGGAAGCGGATTTGACTGGATAGGATATTACACTAACTTGCTGTATCGAAACCAGTCTCGACAAATTGTTTGAGATGGGATAAAGTGGTATTCAAGATGATGAAAGTCGATGGGTGCAGCCTACCGGTTATAGCTGTGGATTTGGGTGGCACTAAAATAGCTGCCGGTATCGTTTCCGCTAGATGCGAGATACTGGCTAGAGAATACTGTCCTACCCTGGCTGATGATGGTGCTGAGGCAGTGCCGATAGTTTCTAGCCAGCTTGACAGTGATGCCGGGGTACTTGGTGCTGCCATTTTTGCCCTTCAGCAAGAGTCAGAATAAGGAGGAACAAGGTGAAGGTTCGTAAGGCAATTATTACGGCTGCCGGTTGGGGCACAAGATTCTTGCCTGTAACCAGGTCACAGCCGAAGGAGATGTTACCACTGGTCAATAGGCCGCTAATCCAGTATGCCGTGGAAGAGGCAATCAATTCTGGTATTGAGCAAGTTATTTTGATAACGGCTATGGGTAAGCATGCCATAGAGGATTACTTTGACCGCTCTTTTGAGTTGGAATATGTTCTGGAGCAGAAAGGGGAGACCGAGCTGCTTCAGGAGATGCGCAGGCTATCTAACCTGGTTAATATCTGCTACATCAGGCAGAAGGAGCAGCTGGGTCTCGGGCATGCTGTCCTCATCGCCAGGGATATTATTGCTGACGAACCGTTTGCCGTTCTGCTCCCCGATGATATCATCGATAGCCGGGTGCCGGCCCTAAAACAGATGATAGAGGTTTACGAGCAGCGAGGGACCAGCGTCATTGCTGTTGAGCGAGTGAGTCCCCAGGATACGGTAAAGTATGGCATTATCGAGCCAAAGGAGATTTCACATCGTTTGTACCAGGTCCTGAGCCTGGCGGAGAAGCCAGAACCGCAAGAAGCGCCGTCTGACTTAGGCATAGTGGGCAGGTATATCCTTGTGCCTGAGATATTTGATGCTCTTGCGGCTACACCGCCTGGTAGAATTAAGGAAATTCAGCTCACCGATGCCCTGCAGCGGTTACTCAAACAGCAGGTGATAAGTGCCTGCGAATTCGAGGGAGTACGCTATGATACCGGAACCCCTTCCGGTTGGCTCGAGGCGACGATAGCCCTGGCACTAAAGGACCCTGATATCGGGCCGGGGCTAAGGCAGTATTTACGTAGGCTGCTCTAGGGATATTGAGGCTGTCCATTCCATCCGCCTTGTTCTATCTCGATAGACCGCTCTTCATTGACAGCTAGTATAGCTTGCACTAAAATCGTACATAGTAGTTATTCTTAGCTAGAGGTTAGTAGATGACAGGTGATGAAGTTCGGTCGGCATATTTGAAATTCTTTGAAGAGAAGGGGCATGACATCATCCCCAGCGACTCTTTAATACCCCAGGGCGACCCCACTTTGCTATTTACCAGTGCTGGTATGGTGCAGTTTCAGCCTTACTATTTAGGTGAGAAGCAGCCGACTAATCCCCGCTTAGTTTCATGCCAGAAGTGCTTTCGGACTACTGATATTGAATCAGTAGGCGACTTGATTCACCTTACCTTCTTTGAGATGCTGGGTAACTTCAGTATCGGGGACTACTTTAAGCAGGAAGCTATTAGCTGGGCGTGGGAATTTGTTACCCGGGATTTGGGGCTACCTCCATCGCGACTATGGATAGGCATCTTTCTTGATGATGACGAGGCTTTTGGCTACTGGCGGAAGCAGGGCGTTCCAAAGGGAAGAATATTGCGGTTTGGTGAAGAGGAGAATTTCTGGGGACCGCCCGGTAATTCCGGACCCTGCGGACCCTGCAGCGAGATTCACTATGACCTCGGCGAGGAGGTTGGCTGTGGGAAGTCTTCCTGTGGTCCCGGCTGTAGTTGTGGGCGCTTTTCCGAGATTTGGAACCTGGTGTTTACCCAGTACAACCAGCACGAGGATGGACACCGCGCTTTACTACCCAAACCCAATATTGATACCGGGATGGGTTTGGAGAGAGTGACTGCGATAATGCAGGGTAGAGCTTCCGTCTATGAAACTGACCTCTTTATGCCTTTACTGGAGTGTGTATCTGAACTGGCAGAAAAGAAATATGGCTCTGATGAAGAAACTGCTAATGCGATGCGGGTGGTAGTTGAGCATGGCCGGGCAGTCGCCTTTCTGATTGGTGATGGAGTAATTCCTGCTAATGAGGGCCGGGGTTATGTACTGCGACGGCTGTTACGGCGTGCCGCAATGTTTAGCCGAAGATTAGCCAGGGATAAGCCATTTCTGGCTGAAGTGGCTAAAGCTACTATTCGGATGATGGGCCATATCTATCCAGAAATAGTGCAGCGAGAAGACTTTATTATCAGGGTGATCGAGAGTGAAGAGGCAAGGTTTAACGAGACGCTCAGTACCGGCTTGGGATTATTAGATGAAATCATTGAAGAGGCAACCGGTAAGGGGGTAAAGATAATCCCGGGCAAACAGGCATTTAAGCTATACGATACCTACGGCTTTCCGATAGAGCTAACTAAAGAAGTTGTATCCAGGTCAGGTTTGTCTATGGATTTAGCGGGTTTTGAAAGGGAAATGGCAAAGCAGCGGGAGAAGGCCCGTGCTGCCCATAAGTTTGCCAGGGTTCTGAATGTACCGGGTAAACTGGATATGCGGCATGAGGTTCAGAAGACCGCCTTTGTCGGTTATGGCGACCTTAAGCATAAATCGGCTATAGTTTATCTAATGATTGAGAACAGGTCTGTTGAAACAGTAGAAGAGGGGAAGGAGGCAAGCATTGTTCTAGAGGCCACTCCTTTCTATGGAGAAATGGGGGGGCAGGTGGGTGATACCGGTGAGTTGATTAGCCCATCGGGCAGATTTTCTGTCACCGATACTGCTCGTAGTTCACAAGATGCCACGATACACCATGGATATGTCAGTGAGGGGAATTTAACCGCTGGTGATATTGTTGAGGCGATAGTGGATGGACAACGGCGGCTTGATATTGCTCGTAATCATACGGCAACCCATTTACTCCAATTGGCTCTGCGTCAGGTAGTGGGCGAGCATGTCCAGCAAAGAGGTTCGCTGGTAACCCCGGAGCGGCTTAGATTTGACTTTTCTCATTTGGCGGCACTGACAAGAGAGGAAATACATAAGGCAAGCCATATTGTCAACGATAAAATTCGCCAAAACCTGGGGGTGTATAGTGAAGAAACTCCGTATGCAAGAGCGATTGAGGAAGGTGTGATAGCTTTATTCGATGAAAAGTATGGTGATATAGTTCGTGTGGTGAAGATAGGGGAAGCCGCTGTCAGCGCAGAGCTCTGCGGTGGTACTCATGTCAGTTCAACCGGTGAGATAGGCTTCTTTCAAATTGTTGGTGAGAGTAGCGTCGGCGCTGGCTTGCGGCGCATTGAAGCTGTTACCGGTAGGGGGGCTGAAGAATTTGTTAACCGGCGATTTTTCAGTTTAGATAGGATTGCTGAGTCTCTGGGGACGACAGCGGGTGAAGTTCAGGACAGGGTAGCTATTTTGTCTGGCGAATTGGAAACGGAGCATCGGCGGGTTTTGACTCTGGAGCGGGAGCTGTCTCGGCAGGTAACGGTGTCTTTGCGAAGTCAGGTAGCTGTGGTTAACGGAGTCAACGTACTCGCGGCTAAAGTGTCATCGTATCGTTTGGAGGCTCTGCGCGAATT
>DAOWDD010000036.1 GCA_030639215.1 Dehalococcoidia bacterium | reverse complement strand
GTTCTCCTTAATCGGTTGGGAGTAAATCTTCTGGAGTAGAGTGGTAACCTCAGCATCGGGTGACTGAGTGATTTCGGAAAGGATATCCTCCGGGTTATCATAGCGTGTCTGTACGCCCTCCAGGTGGAGAACGGCCAGACCACCGAGCTTGCTCATCAGGATAGCGGCATTGACATCGGTCACCGCATCCATCGCTGAGGCTATGACGGGAATAGAAAAGGTGAGCCCCTCTATCTTAAAATCTACGTTTGTCTGGTCGGGGTTGATAGTTACCTCTCCGGGCACTATCGCTACTTCATTGAATCCGTAGGCACGCCGTAGCTGTTTAAACCGGGCAGAAGCCATCTTGCCGTCCTTTCTTAAAGAGAAACTATATCAAAGAGAGTAATTCAAAGTCAAGGAACTCTAACCGCAGGCACCTTAACAGGCCGGGCTTGCGATCTGCCAGGTAAGCACAGGGATAGTCACCTGATTTAGCGGGCTTGCCTGGCGGCCGGGTTAATATCGTGGGCGGGAGGCCTTCGCTCCTAGTGTGTATATTATAAAGGATATCGAGTGAAAATAACAGGTTTGGTAGAAACCCCTATCAGCCAGTATAGACGGGTGATGAAGTATCGGTTTATAATATCTAGATTGAGGAAGATAAGAGGCGATGCCGGTTCTTTACCTGGTGGCGACCCCGATTGGTAACCTTGAGGATATTTCCCTGCGTGCTCTGCGTACCCTGGGGGAGGTGAATCTGATTGCGGCTGAGGATACCCGCCGGACGAAGCAGCTTCTCATCACCTATGACATTAAGACGCCGCTGACAAGCTATCACGAGCACAATAAGAAGGCTAAGCTGGGTTACCTCCTGGACCGCCTCGCCGGTGAAGACGTAGCTCTTGTCTCCGACGCCGGGATGCCGGGGATGTCCGACCCCGGCTATGAACTGGTCGTGGCAGCTAGTGAACGAGGTATCCCGGTGGTGCCTGTTCCCGGACCTTCGGCGGTCATCACAGCGCTGGTTGTCTCGGGACTGCCTGTACAGAGGTTTGTCTACCTGGGCTTTCTGCCTCGTCGGGCGAGCAACCGGCTTAAGCTTCTGGAGTCGGTGGCTGGTGAATGCGGCAGTATTGTTGCCCTGGAATCACCTCACCGGCTGAGGGCCAGCCTGAACGATATCCGGCTCGTTCTGGGGGATAGAAGGATAGCCGTTTGTCGTGAACTGACCAAGGTATATGAAGAGGTCTTCCGGGGCGTGATAACCGGGGCGATAGAACACTTCACCCAGCCGAAGGGGGAGTTCACCCTGGTCATTGCCGGCGGAGGGGAGAAGGACAAGCCGCAGTTGACCGCTGAGATTGAGCAGCGGCTAAGCGGTATGCGTCAGTCCGGGATAAGGGCTAGAGAAGCGATAGCCAGGATAGCTTCGGAGACGGGCCTGTCACGGGGGGAGCTTTATCGTGCCTGGCTCAAGCTGCTCTGATGTCTCGAGGGTAGAGGAAAAGTATATTACTGAACCCAAGGAGGAGTGATAAAATGCGTCGAGGGTGTATCTCTCTGGGTAATGTCCGGTGCGATGATTGTCAATGTGTTATCCCGCATTCCAGGCACTATCTCATTATTGAAGAGAAAGGCGGTATGAAGCGTCTTTGTCAGGGCTGTAGCCTGGACAAAGGCTATGCCCACTACAAAGAGGAGAAGGGGGAGCAGGTACTGACCTTCTTTTCAGAGTGAGAATTAGACCTCGCGAGTTTTTGGCTGGTATTAAGCTATGCTGCCTGATAACAGTTTATTCAGTTTGTTGAGTAAGGAAGCCTATGGGTGAGCGAATTTTTATCGGGGTTGCCTGGCCCTATGCCAACGGTTCTTTACACCTCGGTCAGATTGCCGGGGCATACCTACCTCCGGATATATTTGCCCGCTACCACCGCATGAAAGGCAACCAGGTCTTAATGGTATCGGGGTCTGACCAGCACGGCACGCCGATAACCCTCCGGGCGGAGCGGGAAGGCGTCGAACCGGGGACTATTGCCGCCCGGTATCACCAGGAGTTTCTCGAATCGTGGCAGAGGCTGGGTATTTCGTTTGACCTGTTTACTTCGACCGGTACGGCGAACCACACCCGGGTGGTGCAGGAAGTCTTTCTCGCGCTGCTTAAGAAGGGGTATATCTACCCGGGTATCGTTTCTCAACCCTTTTGCCCCCACTGTCAACGCTTCCTGACCGACCGTTATATCGGGGGCACCTGCCCCTACTGCCGGTCGGAAAAGGCGCGCGGTGACCAGTGTGACGATTGCGGCAAACCCTTGAATGCCGCTGAACTTATTCAACCACGGTGTTCCTTCTGCGGCGAAGCTCCCGAGTTTAAGGATTCGGAGCATTTCTTCCTTAAACTATCCGCCTTCCAGGACGATCTTCTGGACTGGGTGAAAAAGGGAAAGAATGACCACTGGCGGCAGAATGTCCGTAACTTTACCATAAGCTACCTGGAGGGCGGGTTGAACGATAGGGCGATTACCCGTGATATCGGCTGGGGGGTGCCCCTACCGCTACCGGGATTTGAAGGCAAGCGTATCTATGTCTGGTTCGAGGCGGTCATCGGGTACCTTTCGGCAACGAAGGAGTGGGCGCAGTCCTGTGGTAACGAGGAGAAATGGCATGATTTCTGGCAGGGTGATAAGGCTAAGGGCTACTACTTCATCGGTAAGGACAATATCATCTTCCATACCGTTATCTGGCCAGCGATGCTGATGGGCTATGACCCCGACCTGAATCCGCCCTACGATGTGCCGGCCAACGAGTTCTTGACTATCGAGGGGAAGAAGCTTTCTACCAGCCGTAACTGGGCGGTGTGGCTGCCTGATTACCTGTCGCGCTATGATCCCGACCCGCTGCGCTACCTGTTATCCATCAGTATGCCGGAGACCAGCGATACCGATTTCTCTTGGAGCGAGTTCATCCGGCGTAACAATGATGAGTTGGTGGCAACCTACGGCAACCTGGTGCACCGGGTGCTCACCTTTACCTATCGCAAATTTAACGGCTGTGTGCCGGAGCACAGTAGGTATGACGACTTTAGTATGTATCTCGACGACCTCAATAAAGACATCGGTACCATTCGTCCAAATATGGACACTCTTAGTGCTGATATGATTGAGGATGCCAAAGAGGCTTTTAGAGACATGGATTCACTTCTGTCCCGCTGCCAGTTTAGACAGGCAATAATGGGGGCTATGTCCTTAGCTCAGGAGGCTAATCGCTACCTGGATATGAAATCCCCTTGGAAGGTAATCAAAGAGGACAGGCAGGCCGCCGCCGACTCTCTGTATGTAGCTCTTTGTGTAATTTCCCACCTGAGAAAGTTGCTGTACCCCTTCCTGCCCTTCAGTTCTCAAAAGCTGCACGAGTATCTTGGTTTTGCTGGCGGTGTCGAGGACGACGGCTGGCGGCTACATTCCCCCGCGCCGGGGCAGAAACTGCTTCCACCCGAGCCGCTGTTCTCTAAGCTGGATGAAGGGCTGGCGGAAGAGGAGAGCAACCGTTTGCGGCAGAGCTCTAGCGAGTAGCGCAGGGATTGTTTAATTGGGAAGAAGCCTATATCGTAGGAGGGATTGTTGTCGTTAGGTACAATCTATGAACCTATCCGGGAAGACCTGGTCAAGGTAGAGGACGGGCTGCGCTCGGTCTATCAGGGTAGCCCTTCCTGGCTCTCTGAACTGTTAGCGCACAGCCTGGGTAGTAGCGGCAAGAGGGTCCGTCCTGCTCTGGTCCTCTTATCGGGCAGGTTCTGTAGCTATAACCTCAGTCGTCTTTTGCCTATGGCGCTCGCTGTTGAAGTCTTGCATACGGCCACCCTGGTCCATGATGACGCCATTGATAATTCCGCGGTGCGCCGTGGCCGTGCCACGATTAATAAGGCGTGGGGTGAGGATAAAGCAATACTCCTCGGTGATTACCTGCTGGCTAAGGCCGAGGAGCTTGCCGCCGCTACGGAAAACCTGCCGGTAGTCAGGCTCTTCGCCCGGACCATAATGAATATTGCCAGCGGAGAGCTGCGTCAGTCCTTCGATGCTTTCAGGCTTGAGCAGACCAGGCAGCAGTATTTAGAGAGGATTTCGGGAAAGACCGCTTCCCTGCTCTGCCTGGCTACCGAATCGGGGGCTATCTTGAGCCAGGCCCCGCAGGAACTGGTTACGGCGCTAAGGGAGTACGGCTACAACCTTGGCATCGCTTTTCAGATTGTGGATGATATCCTGGACTTTATCGGCGATGAGGTGGAGATGGGTAAGCCGGTAGGCTCAGACCTGGCGGAAGGAACGCTTACCCTGCCGGCGATGCTCCTCCTTGAGCGTTATCCCGATGATAACCCGGTAAGGCGGCTGTTTCAAAATGAGGGTGACAGGCAGGAGAATATAAGACAGGCGATAGAGCTATTTCGCGACTCGCCGCTTGTCGAGGAGTGCTATCAGGTCGCCTCGGACTATCACGCCCGGGGCTGCCGTAACCTCGAGGTGCTGCCTGATAATGCCAATCGCCGTTCTTTGCAAGAGCTGGCCGGGTATGTGCTGGCTCGGAAGAAATAGTTGTGGTGCGACCCTCTTATTTGCCTTCGGTCCAGATACTGCCGTCCAGGTAAGTCTCCCTTTTATCGGTGGGTAGCTTTTCTTTAAAGCAGTCGATAACGTACTGGCAGGCGGCAAAGCCCTCCTTGCGGTGGGCGCTGGCTATTGCTACCACCAGGTTGATATCGCCCACCTTCAGCCTGCCTGTTCTGTGGCAGATGGCGATAGCGTTTAGCTGCCATTTTTGGTTCGTTTCTTTTGCTATCTCCTCCAGCCTGCTTGCCGCCTTCCCGTCACTATCGCAGTATTCTACAGAGGCAACCTTTTTGTCCCGGGAGCTTTCCCGAATCAGCCCGACATAGGTAATGACACCACCGCTCTTATCGCCTTTAACCCGGTTGACGATAACCTCCGGCGAGATAGGCTCTGCTGTAATCTCTACCATGCTGGGACTCTCTCCTTGTTATCGGGGGACGGCTTTCCTATCGGGGACTTCTTTTGCCCGGGATGCCAAGACAGTCTCCCCCTATTGCTAATCAAGCGCAGCCTGGGCTGTTTTGGGCAGGATACCTGGGGGTATCACCGGCGCTTTCTTTATCCTCGGCCTGGCTTTAGCCGTGGCCTTTTCCGGTGTGGGGGCGGCTTCTACCTTCGCTTTTCTTGCCGGCGTGCTGACGGTCTCGTTGAGTAACGCCTCAAGCTCTTCACCCTCCAGGGTCTCCTTAGTGATGAGCTCTTCGGCAACCTTCATTAATCTTGGCTTATTCTTGGCCAGAATCTTCCTGGCTACCTCATAGGCATGCTCGATAATTTGATGGACCTCATCATCAATCTCCTCGGCTACCTTCTCACTGTAGTTCCTCTGTTCAGCGATTTCACGGCCAAGGAAGATCGGTTCCTCCTTGCGCCCGAAGGTCCGCGGGCCCAGTTTATCACTCATTCCATAATCGGTAACCATCTTGCGGGCAATTACCGTGGCGCGCTCGATATCGTCGTAAGCACCGGTGGTCATTTCACCGAAGATTAGCTTCTCTGCGGTATGGCCGGCAAGAAGGGTGGCTAACATATCATTAAATTGAGAGCGTGTCATCAGGTAACGGTCT
>DAOWDD010000141.1 GCA_030639215.1 Dehalococcoidia bacterium | reverse complement strand
CTCTGTTCCGCCGAAGCGACTGTTATGTTCTTCGCCTCCAGCGCCGCCCTGACCGCCTCAAGCGCTTCAGGACTGGTATAGACCTCCACACAGCTATTCTCTGTGTTGACATCATCAGCACCGGCATCAATAGCCTCAAGAGCCAACTCATCGGCATCCAGGTTATCTGCGTTTACGGTAATAAGTCCCTTCAGGTCAAAAATCCAGGCAACACAACCGCTCTCCCCGAGACTACCGCCGCCGCGCGTGAACACATTACGAACATTCTGCAGCGTTCGATTGCGGTTATCCGTCAGCGCCTGCACCAAGATAGCGGCGCCACCCGGACCATAGCCCTCCAAGACCATCTCCACCAGGGCCGCTCCCTCTATAGCACCACTGCCCCGCTTAATCGCCCGCTCAATATTGTCCAGGGGCATACTGCTATCACGAGCCCTCTGTATAGCCAAGCGCAGCCGAAAATTCGTTTCCGGGTTGCTACCCCCCTCCCGCACGGCTACGATAATCTCGCGCGTCAATTTAGTGAAAAGCCTGCCCCGCCTGGCATCAGTTACCCCCTTCTGATGCTTGATTGAAGCCCACTTGGAATGACCCGACATTTTCACCACCTCCTGGCAGCTCATCAAAACCTATCTAATTCTATCACTGACCTCGCCGATAGGCAACGGAGACAATGAGCAGAGCCGCTCCCACTGCCACCAGAACAATACCATACACCTCAAGCGGAGCTAACGAGTCAGTAAGAAACTGCGGCAGCCAGTCCTGGAGCTGGATCGGCAAGCTAAGCTGCGCCATCAATAGCCCGGCAAGGCGCTTAATGACAAAAGTGCTTACATAGGCAAAGATTCCACAAATCAAGCAGGGTATCCCCAACCAAAGGGTAGCCCCCTTCACCCGCCGATTAAGAAGGATAATCCCCGCTACCAGGGCGGCAGTTGCCCCAATCAAGACTCCGTAGGCTATCTGCAGATAGCCGATATGCCGCCTCGTCTGCTCAAGGAGCGGTATTATCTCTGGACTTATCGTATTTATCATACCTTCATTAATCTCAAGGGTCGCCGGCATCTGCCGGGATATATCGTCATAGAATTCGTCAAAAAGGCTCTCCAATTCGGCGGGTGATAGTATATCAAGCCCTAACGGCGGTGATTCGGCAAAGGACTGCCACAGGCTATCCCGCAAGATTGCCTTCGCCGGCTCCAGGTCAATTACCACCAGCAGCTCCTCGCTCCTCCCCAGAAGATAGTCATAGCCGGCATAGACCGCCACCCCAGCCTGCTCCCTTATCCAGGGTTCAAGGTCAGTAACGACATCATCGAGAAGCTCTTCGATAAACTGCGGGGGAACTATGGATGTCACCTCGGGGGGAACCTGCTCTCGAAGCAGTTCTTTTGACAGCGAGGTCACATCCAACCGATCCAGCTGGGAGACAACGAAATCAGGGTTGAGGACGGTACGATTTGCCGCAAAAGCCAGGCCAAAACCGGACAAAGACAGGAAAAGAAGAAAGCTCAAGAAGCCTATCAGTACCCTTTTAGCCATACTCATCGCTATCTTCTCATCACAACTGGCGGGCTAAGCTATTTTTCAGGACAGGACCGTTATCTCGCCTGGGCAACGGCAAAGGCAACCGCATACTCCCGACAATGAGAGAGGCTGAGGGCAAAACCACCCAGACCCAGGCTATCGGCCTGTTTTTGTATTTCACCGTAAAGTTGGACTAAAGGTTTGCCTAGCGGGTCGGATAGTATTTCAATCTCCTTAAAGGCGCCGCCATTAAGTCCGCCCAGTGCTTTTATTACTGCTTCCTTGGCAGCAAAACGTGCCGCCAGAGATGAGGACCGCTTACGGTAAAGCTCAAGCTCAGCATCGGTATAGACACGACGGAGAAATGATTCCCCCCAGCGGGCTACGGCACCTTCGATACGAGCTATTTCGACGATATCGACACCAATATACTGCATCAGCTATCCCGAACCAGAAGATATACTACTTGGCAATTATCACGATTATAGCCCCTTTCACGTCACTGCTCAACCTCGACCTTTACCCGGTACTCCATCCATACGAACGAATTGTGAAACTTGATTTATTCCCTGGTACAGGGTATACTACTTACTACTGAATTCTCGAGCCGGTGTTTATCAAGAAGCAGCTGGCATTCTGATAGAAACCTGTTTTTCTCTATGTTTTTGCCCGCTGAGGCATACATAAGCTCAGAAAGACAATTTAGTCAACAAAGGAGAAGACAACCAATGAAGAGACCTAGAGGAGTCTACTTTCTTCCCTGTCTTGCTT
>DAOWDD010000025.1 GCA_030639215.1 Dehalococcoidia bacterium | reverse complement strand
CGGCGGGCCAGTTCAAACGGGTCACTGGCGACCACGCTGGAGGCATAGATTTCCATGCCCCCTACGTCCGAGGCCAGGCTATCAGGGCGGCCCCGGTCGACCAGCCGGGCCATTACCGGGAAGTCCTCCCAGCTCTCCTCAGTCTCAGCCAGCGGTGGGGTTACCAGGCTAAGATTAAAAGAGCCGACACCCAGCCGGTCACGGAAACAGGCCAGTACCTCATAGAGCCTCTCCTTAAAAGAAGTACCAAGCTCCCCTGCCATGAGGACAACCTCATTATCCTTGAACGGGGTCAGATGGGCAAGCACCCTGACCCCCTCCTTTTCCACAGCACATCCTACCGAGTGGTGGGCCCGAAACAGGTCAGCAAAGTAGCCTGAGCCATAGCTCTGCCGGTAGCCCAGAGCGGCCCGCCTTAAGGCCTCAATCTTAGCATAGTGTCTCTCCCTGGCCAGCATCACCTGAGCATGTCCATGATATATCGAGGCGCCGGCCCGCCAGAGACAGTTCCAGATGAAAAAGAAGTACTTCGCCCGGGGCTCTACTGCCTGCGCCCGCTCCGCCCACTGCCGGGCGACATCAATATAATCAATAATCTGCTCCCGGGAAAAACAAAGGGGGTGAAACTCATCAAAAATAATCACACTGTGCAGTCCGTCATACTTGGCGACATTAGCAGCCGTAATGCAGTACTTACCGATTACCCGCCCGAAGAGGTCCTCCGGGGTACTTTCCTCCGGCTTACGAAACAGGTCACCGCTAGCGGCCGCAGCAAGCCGGGCGTCCAGACCGCTCCTTTCACTACACCTAACCGGGCGGGAGCTCCGCAGCTTGTTAAACAGCGTCTCCTCAAGGGTTATCCGATTGGCTACCCTGATAATCTGCTGGCTGGCAACGTCCTCTACCGGGCCAACCTGCTGCCTGACCCAGGGCCGCATACCCTGCGGGACCCGCAGCCTGCCCACATCAGCATTAACCGCATATATCCGCCGGAAGAGGGTCCTTTCCTCATCCGGCAGCAAGTCTATCATCCCCTCCAGGTTGGTAATGCCCGATCCGGTTACCATGCTAGCTCCAAATGCAGGAAAAGGATTAATGGCGGAAGTGCCTCACCCCGGTAAAGACCATAGCGATATTATGCTCATCCGCCGCCTTAATCGAGTCTTCATCCCTGATTGACCCGCCGGGCTGGATAATAGCGGTCACCCCACCTTCCGCCGCCGCCTCGACAACATCAGAAAACGGGAACATAGCATCCGAAGCGAGCACACTGCCCTTGGTCTTCTCACCAGCCTTTTCCCTGGCTATCCGAGCACTGATAATGCGGCTGGGCTGCCCCGCCCCCATACCCAACAGCGTCCTGTCCTTGACCAGCAGAATAGCGTTAGACTTAACGTGCTTGACAGCGCGCCAGGCAAAGAGGAGGTCGGCTGTCTCTCCTTCGCTTGGCTTGCGTTTGGTTACCGTTCTTAGATTGACATCGGCCTCGGGCAGGGAATTCGAAGACTGGACCAGGAGCCCTCCCTTCACCCTGCGTAAATCAAGGTAGGACGGCTCCGCCTTACCGTAGTCAGGGGGAAGCTCAGCAAGCAGAATGCGCAGGTCTTCCTTACCTTTTAACAGCTCAAGCGCCGCCGGCTCATACTCCGGGGCGATCACTATCTCATAGAAGACCGATTTCATCTCCTCAGCCATAGCCAGCGTAACCGTCCGGTTAGCGGCGACAATGCCGCCGAAGGCAGCCACCGGGTCGCCACTGAAGGCCCGGCGGTAGGCCTCGGCGATATCATCGTGGCCGGCCAGGCCGCAGGGGTTAGTGTGCTTGACCACGGATACGGTCGGTGCGGCGAAGTCGGTCGCCACCCCCCAGGCGGCATCGGCATCCAGGATATTATTAAAGGAAAGCTCCTTACCCCCCAACTGCTCCGCCCAGGTGATGCCGGTCGGCTTTTTCCCGATGCTCAACTCGGCATAGAAGGCAGCCGACTGGTGAGGGTTCTCACCATAGCGCAGTCCATAGCGCTTCTTCAGGGCTACCGTCATCTCATCGGGAAGGCCCTCCGTATCCTGCCTCAGGTACTGGGCGATAGCGGTGTCATAGACAGCGACGTGCTGGAAGGCCTTCTGGGCCAGCCTCTTACGCTCAGCGAGGTCAATGCTCCCCCCCTTCAGTTTCTCCAGGACCAGCGGGTAGTCGGCCGGATCAACCACCACGATAACACCAGGGAAGTTCTTGGCCGCCGCCCGCACCATGGTCGGCCCGCCGATATCAATATTCTCCAGCGCCTCGGTAAGGGTAACCCCTTCCTTAGCTACTGTCTGGACAAAGGGGTAAAGGTTGACCGCCACTAGGTCGATAGCCTCAATGTTATTCCTGGCCAGTTCCTCCATGTGGCTGGCCAGGTCACGTTTGGCCAGGATACCGCCGTGCACCATGGGATGAAGGGTCTTTACCCGGCCGTCAAGAATCTCGGGGAAGCCGGTAATCTCGGAGACGCTCTTGACCGGCACCCCGGCCTCCGCCAGCGCCTTCTTGGTACCGCCGGTACTGAAGACTTCGAACCCCAACCGGCTCAGGTCATTGGCAAAAGCAGTTACTCCCGCTTTGTCAGACACACTAATGATAGCTCGCATCAATTCCTCCAAATTATTCCAGTTTCTACCTCACCCCTTCACACTACCCCAGATAAATTAACCCTGCCGGATAACCACCCTTTTCTTTTCTTCCTGCTTCACCACCTCACCGATGACCTTCGCCTCAGGCAGGGCCCGGGTAATCTGACCGGCATTACCCGTTGAGCAGAAGAGCACCATGCCGATACCCATATTAAAGACGCGGTACATCTCGTCTTGAGCCACCTTACCCCGCTCCTGAATGAGATGGAAGATAGGCGGCACCGGCCAGGAGCGGCCGTCAAACCCTGCTGTGATGCCGCCAGGAAGGACACGGGGCACGTTATCAATCAGACCGCCGCCGGTAATATGCGCCATACCCTTAATCAGAGGTAGCAGGGGCTTAAGTTGATTATAGTAGCAGCGGTGAGGCGTAAGAAGCTCCTCGCCCAGGGTCTTACCAAGCTCAGGGCAATAGACAGCCAGGGCTTGCCTGGTCTCACCGAATACCTTACGTACCAGAGAATAGCCGTTGGTATGCAGCCCGCTGGACGGCAGTCCGATAATGCTATCGCCGGCGGCTATCGTTTTCCCCTGGATAATCCCGTCCTTCTCCACCACCCCGATGATAAAACCGGCCAGGTCATAGTCCTCCCCGGCATACAGTCCGGGCATCTCGGCGGTTTCCCCACCGATAAGGGCACAGCCGACCTCACGACAGGCCCGGGCTAATCCCCCGACAACGGCTCCCACCCGCTCCGGCACCAACTTCCCCATCGCAATATAGTCGAGAAAGAAGAGCGGCTCGGCGCCGCCGGTGAGGATATCATTAACGCAGTGATTAACAATATCGATACCAATGGTATCGTGCCTGTCCAGGGCAGAGGCAATCTTCAGCTTGGTGCCAACGCCGTCAACACTGGAGACCAGCACCGGCTGCCGGTAGCCCTTAAATTCAAAAAGCCCGCCGAAAAAACCGAAGCCGCCCAGAACCTCGGGACGGAGGGTAGAGCGGACATGCCTGGCTATCAGCTCGGCAGCCCTGGAGGCGCTATCGATATTAACCCCCGCCTTGGTATAGGCTTCAGTCATTTATCCCGCCTTTACCGAGAATTCCTCTCCCGATGAATTATTAGAGACCACCGCCGGCTGCAACACCCGGAAAACAATCAAA
Source organism: Dehalococcoidia bacterium (assembly GCA_030639215.1). GTDB lineage: Bacteria > Chloroflexota > Dehalococcoidia > Dehalococcoidales > UBA5760 > UBA5760. The sequence goes on along the minus strand of DAOWDD010000025.1, from coordinate 2,957 downwards.
ATCATAAACGGCCGCGCCCGGCAATTCCCGGTTACCCGTTTTACATCAGGGATGCCTGTCGGGCAGCGTCCGTAGCCTCCAGCGCCAGCTTATCCATCTCAAGCTGGACCGGTATCGGATAGTCACCAGTAAAGCAGGCCGCACAGAAAATGTCTTCCGGCAGGGCTACCGCCTTAAATAACCCCTTAAGGCTGAGATAACCCAGCGAATCAGCCCCGATCAAGTCCTTGATTTCAGGCACCGTTTTGTGAGCGGCAATCAACTCCCGTTGGGTTGCCATATCCACGCCAAAGAAACAGGGGTAGCGGAGGGGCGGCGCACAGATGCGCATATGCCCCTCTCGAGCCCCCGCCCTCCTCAGCAGTCCGATTACCTTGGGAGTGGTGGTGCCGCGGACAATACTATCATCAACCAATACCACCCGCTTACCGGACAGAATCTGAGGCAGGGGGTTGAACTTCAGCTTAACACCGAGGTCCCTGATGCGCTGGTGGGGCTCAATGAAGGTGCGTCCGACATAACGGTTCTTAATCAGTCCTTCACCCAGCGGTATCCCGGACTGCGTGGCATAACCGACGCCAGCCGCGGTAGCCGAATCGGGAACACCCATCACCAGGTCGGCATCTACCGGGTACTCCTCAGCCAGACCGGCCCCCATCGCCTGGCGCGCCTGGTAAAGCAGCCGGCCGTTAATCACACTGTCGGGACGGGCAAAGTAGATATATTCGAAGATACAGAACCCTCGCCTACCCGCCACCATGGAATAGCTATCGACACCGCCGGCGTTAATAGAGACTATCTCACCCGGCTCAATCTCCTTCTCGACACTGGCCCCGATGTGGTCGAGAGCACAGCTCTCTGACGCAATCACCCACCCGCCGTTAACCCTCCCCAGACACAGCGGGCGCACACCAAGGGGATCGCGAACACCAAACAGGGCATCCCTGGTCATAATAGTAAGGGAGTATGCCCCCTTAAGGCGGTTCATAGCATACTTAATCCGGCCCACCCAGTCCTTCTCGGTAGAGGAAAGAATAAGATTGGCAATGACCTCGGTATCAGTGGAGGAACGGAAGCTATAGCCCCGTTCACAGAGCTCTTTATGCAGGTACTCGGCGTTGATAATATTACCGTTATGAGCGACAGCGATAATATCGGAGCCCTCGCCGACAACGATTGGCTGAACATTTGTTATCCGGCTGGAGCCACGGGTAGAGTAGCGGTTATGACCGATGGCGATACTCCCGGTGAGGCTACTGAGAGACTCCTCACTGAATACCTGGGATACCAACCCCATATCAGCAGAGACCTGAAGCCTCTTGCCATCGGTAGTGGCAATACCGGCGCTCTCCTGGCCACGATGCTGGAGAGCGAATAGAGCAAAGAAGGTAAGGCGAGCTACATCCTCATTCGGGGCATAGATACCAAAAACGCCGCAAGATTCGTGCAACTTTGCCTTCCTCTCAACTCAACCCGGATAGCCACCCCTCTACCTGAATTATAAACAACTTTGCCCCCAGAGGTCAATTAACCATGTTGCCTAAAGTTCTTTCCTTCCCCATCTATTCAGGCTCATTTTTCGATTAGAATAGCCTTTCCCAGACCAGATTTCTCCAGCAAAAACCTTGCCAGCAATACCAGCGCAAAGACTTGACAAAAGGGTATACTTTTGGTGATAATTTTGGTAGACTCACTCCGTATCGTTGGAACAAGAATGATGTGAAGAAGGAGGTAGGCTATGAGCGACCCGACCGTCTATAGCTTTAAGGTTGACAAAGAGCAGCTTGACCGTGCCAAGAGGTTTTTTGCTCAACAGGGAGTACTGCTTCAGGACAGCCTGCGGGACCTTATTGACGTAGCGGCTGACTGTGAGCAATGCCTGGAACTGCATGAGGACGATGCCCCGATTGGCGAACTGCAGAGTGCCTTTACCACCCTCCTCGCTAACAGTAAGAATACATGGCACCTGAACAGTGTTCTCCAGGAAGCGGTGCTGGAGATAGCGAAGATGACTAAAATGCCGATGGATGTCATTGTTAATGTGCTGAGTGAGGCACGCCGAATCAAACCGGATACTACATAAGCCGGCGATATCTAGATAAATAATGCCGGCCGATGCCGGTAGCCAAGGGGACTAACCCGCCAAAAGTGGCTATTAACAGTAGTTAAGCTCCACCCGCCACACGGAGGTCAGGAGGAGGGAGAAGGAGGTATCTTACAGTGAAAGATAGCCGGAGGATAAGGGTAGCGGTGGATGCAATGGGTGGTGACCACGCCCCCGCCGAAATAGTCAAGGGGGCTGTCCTGGCCGCCGGGGAAAACAACCTGGATATCGCCCTGGTCGGCCCGCCGGACATCGTTCAAGCCGAGCTGGCCAAATACGATGCATCCCATCTATCTATCCGCTGCGTCCCGGCCGACGATATCATTAAAGAAGGTAAGGACCAGGCCCTGGCGGTACGCCGTAAACCTGACGCTTCGATAGCGGTAGCGGCAAAGTTGCTCAAGGAAGGGGAGGCGGACGCCCTGGTCAGCGCCGGCCCTACCGGAGCGGTAGTCGCCAGTGCCATCCGGCACGTGGGTATGATAGATGGCATAGAGCGCCCGGTAATCGGCGGGGCTATCTTTGACGCCCTCCCCAACACGGTGGTCTTTGACTGCGGGGTCAACATGGACTGCAAGCCGTACCACCTGCTGACCTTCGCCCTCATCGGCTCCGTCTATTGCAGGAAGCTGCTCGATATCGCTAACCCCACCATCGGACTGCTCAATATCGGCACCGAAGCAGAGAAGGGCAACCAGCTAACCAAGGAGACCTACCGCATCCTCAAGGAAAGCGGCCTGAACTTCATCGGAAATGTAGAAGGCAACCAGATGATGAGCGGACGAGCCAATGTCCTCGTCTGCGACGCCTTTGTCGGTAATGTGCTGTTCAAGTTAGTGGAATCGATAGGCCT
>DAOWDD010000127.1 GCA_030639215.1 Dehalococcoidia bacterium | reverse complement strand
TGGTGGCTGGAAAAAGATGGTGGATTGGTGCTCGGCAAGGGGCGGTGTATGTTGCTCGAGGCCATCGACCAACAGGGGTCGCTGCTGGAGGCGGCGCGGGTCTGTAATATCTCCTACCGGGCAGCCTGGGGCAAGCTGAGGGCTTCGGAGGAGCGTCTCGGTGAAGCTCTGGCGGAGACCCAACCTGGTAAGCGCGGCATGAAAATAACGCCACGCGCCCGGCAACTATTACAACTTTTCCACAGCCTCGACCAGAAGCTGGAAGAGGCCACCGCGGCCATAGTGAAAAAAAGTCTCGAGGAGTAACGGTGTACGATACCCGGTGGTGAGGTTTATGGGCTCTGGAGGCTCGCAGATGTTCAAGGGAAAACGCACTTGACAAAGAGTATGGTCCAAGTATAATGAGGCAGTTTTATAGGATTAAACCCTATATTTTCAGTATGTTATTTTTATTAAATGTTTCACATTCCCATTAACCAAGCAGCGATATCGCCCCAGAGTGTTGGCCGGGGAGGTTTCAATTCTACGGGGAAATGATAAAGCTGCTCCAACCACCCAGGGAACTCGCAGACCAAAGCTTATGATATTCACGAGAGGGAGAGGACTGCGACCAGTCGTCACATGGTTGAAGATCTCGCAGAGTATGGTAAGAGCATGAAGCGAGAGGTAAGTGCGGTTTATTGGATCTCCCCTTTACATACCTAAATACTAGAGCATCCTGACACCAGAGTTCACAGCTCTTAAGGTGCCCATAAAGGCATCTGAGTCTAAAGGACAGGGAATAATCGATTCCAGGATCGACCTGCCCCACACAGGCTCCAGTCCGTGTGAGTGGCTATAACCAAGAAACCCAAGGTGCTTAACTGGAGGACGCGATGAGAAAAGAAGAAAAGGAGTTTTACGGAAAGCTGTCGGACAATGGGGTCTCACGCCGAGACTTCATGAAATTTTGCACCGCTCTGACAGCGACCATGGGTCTGAGTGCCGCATGGGTGCCCAAGGTGGCTGAGGTCTTTGCCGCGCCCAAGCAACGCCCGCCGGTGATTTGGCTCCATTTTGGTGAATGTACCGGATGCTCCGAGGCAACCCTGCGGACCATGTATCCTTGGATTGATACACTTGTCCTGGACATCATCTCCATGGAATATCACGAAACTATCATGGCCCCTTCGGGCCATAATGCGGAAGACGTCCTGCATGCATCTGTCAAGAAGAACAAGGGCAAATTCATCTGCGTGGTTGAGGGCGCCGTAGCTACCAAATATAATGGGGCCTATGGCAAGATCGGCGGTCGCACCTTCCTGCAAATTGCCAACGACGTTTGCAAGCAGGCCGCTGCTACGATTGCTATAGGCGCCTGTGCTACCTTTGGCGGAGTCCAGGCAGCTGCTCCGAATCCGGGTGGTTACAAGGGCGTGGGCGAGGCTATTGGCATAAAAACCGTCAATATAGCCGGATGTCCGCCCAACCCCATCAACTTTGTCGGCACCGTGGTAAACTTTCTCCTCTTGGGCAAGCTCCCTGCTCTGGACGATCTTGGCCGTCCCCTCTTTGCCTATGGAAAAACGGTTCATGATCAATGCCAGCGAAGAGGCCATTTCGAAAACGGTGAATTCGTCACCCAATTCGGCTCTGAAGAGGCCAAAATGGGTTACTGCCTCTACGAGATGGGATGCAAGGGGCCAGATACCTTCAATAACTGTCCCACTGCCAAGTTCAACGATGGCACCAGCTGGCCGGTCGAGGCGGGCCATCCGTGCATCGGGTGCAGTGAGCCGGATTTCTGGGACAAAATGAGCCCATTTTTCGAGACTTCATAAGTCTTAACCATGAATCGATTTCCAGATTCCAGCAATAGAGAGGAGACTATACATAATGGCTAAGAGAATCACCATCGATCCGATTACAAGGATAGAGGGCCACCTGCGCATTGAGGTGGAGGTGGCGGGAGGCAAAGTCGTCAACGCCTGGAGCTCCGGTCAGATGTTCCGGGGTATTGAAATTATCCTGCAAGGACGGGATCCCCGGGATGCACCACTGTTTACCCAGCGTTCCTGCGGGGTCTGAACTTACACCCACTACCTGTCCTCGGTGAGGGCAGTAGAAAGCGCTGTTGGTGTAAAGATCCCTGACAATGCTCGCATCATCCGGAATTTGTTGATGGGCGCCCAATTCCAGCAGGACCACATCGTCCACTTTTACCACCTGCATGCTCTTGACTGGGTGGATGTGGTAAACGCTCTGAAGGCAGATCCCAAAAAGACGGCCGCTCTCTCGGACAATGTTAGTAATGCTCCATGGGGCGGCGTCGCTTATTACAAACAGGTGGCACAGAGGCTCCAGACCCTCGTGGACAGCGGCCAGCTGGGTCCTTTCACCAACGGCTATTGGGGACATCCTGCTTATAAACTACCACCTGAAGCGAATCTGATGGCGGCTGCGCACTATATCGAAGCACTCCGCCTTCAGGCCAAATCCATGAGGATGCACGCCATCTTCGGCGCCAAGAACCCGCATCTTCAGACTCTGACCGTGGGCGGCGTGACCTGTGTAAAGGATCTGACCCCGGATCGGATAGCCGAGTTCCTCTATGTGTGGCAGGAGACTCAGGATTTC
>DAOWDD010000001.1 GCA_030639215.1 Dehalococcoidia bacterium | reverse complement strand
TTCTCCACATTTCCGCTCCCTAATTTCTTCTATTCTATCACATCGGCAACCATTCTCCCGACCAGCATATCTTATGAAGAAAATCCATTGACAAACCAGGACACCTATGTTAGACTCACAAAACGCTGACTTCCGCAGGGAAGACAGAAGTTTTTTGTTACCTTAGCACAAGCAAGGAGGCGGTATTCGGTGGCTTTACTTGAAGTGAGAGGGTTAAGTAAGTACTTCGGTGGCCTGGCGGCAGTAAGTGACCTTGACCTTGCCATAGATGAGGGGGAAATCAGGGGGCTCATCGGCCCCAACGGCGCCGGAAAGACAACCCTCTTTAACGTCATCAGCGGGGTGTATCGACCAACCAAGGGAAGTGTAATATACCAGGGCGAGGACATATCTCGTTTCTCGCCGAGCCGGATAGCGGAAAGGGGCCTGGTACGAACCTTCCAACGGACCGCCCTTTTTCACGACTTCACCGTGCTGAAGAATGTCGTCATTGCGCGCCACCTGCGTGCCAAGGAAACCATTTTCGGGGCAATCGCCGGTACCGCCAGACAGATGGAAAAGGAGAATGAAAAAAAGGCCCTCGAGATAGTTGAGTTTTTGGAGCTAGGCCCTTTCAAGGACGAACTGGCGCTAAACCTTCCCCACGGCCATCAAAGGGCGTTAGGGGTCGCCATCGCTCTAGCTACAGAGCCAAAGGTATTGATGCTGGACGAACCGTTAACTGGCATGAACCCGGTAGAAAAGGAACATATGATAGCCCTCATTAGAAAGTTGCATGACAGTGGGATTACCATCTTAATGGTAGAGCATGATATGAAGTCAGTGATGGGGCTCTGCATCCAGATAAGCGTGCTCGATTTCGGCAAGCTTCTTGCCGAAGGCCCGCCCGAAGAGATACTGGCGAACCCGGATGTTATCGAGGCCTACCTAGGAGGTGAAGAAGTTGCTGCTTAACCTAAAGGACATTACCGTTTGCTATCACAAGGTATCCGCCATCAGGAATATCACTATGGAGGTTGATGAAGGCAGTATCGTCACCCTTATCGGCGCCAATGGGGCAGGTAAAAGCACCACACTAAGAGCTATCTCCGGCTTAAACCACCCCACCACCGGGGAAATCTGGTTTCAAGACAAGAGAATAGATAAGCTGCCGCCGGAAAAAATCAACAAGGCGGGGATTGCTCAGGTTCCCGAAGGGAGAAGGGTTTTCCCCCAAATGACGGTCAAGGAAAACCTAATGATGGGCGCTTTCCTAAGGAACGATACGGCGGGGATAGAGAGAGACATGAAAATGGTTTTCCACCATTTTCCAGTTCTAAAGGAACGGCAGAAGCAGGCTGGTGGCACCCTGAGCGGCGGTGAACAGCAGATGTTAGCTATGGGGCGCGCCCTGATGTCCAATCCCAAGTTAATCCTTATGGATGAACCATCGCTGGGCCTGTCGCCTATCATGTGCCAGGAAATCGCCAAAATCATAAAGGATATTCATGCCGAGGGTAGGACCATCGTTCTGGTAGAGCAGAATGCCCGACTCGCGCTGGCCCTGGCCGAAAAGGGGTATGTACTGGAGACGGGTGACATCGTCCTAGAGGGCCCCGCCAAAGACCTGCGGGAAAACGCCGAGGTAAAGAAAGCCTACCTAGGTGGCTAACAGCTACTTTTACTGATAGCTGATAATCTAAGAGGAATAAAGAAATAACCCGGGTAGTAATAGCTACCCGGGTTATTATTTTCGGCAAACTTTAGCAGCAGCCAGTTCAACCTAACGCCTTCACGGTGAGTAGCCGGATACCGCTTCTTCTCCGCTACGCTTCTTAAACAGCCGTTTGAACTTGGGGCCCAGGCTCTCCAATCCACCGGGCAGGAAGATTAAAAACAGTATCAAGATAGCGCCGAATATAGCTGGCCTCATTTCCAACAGCGGCCGTGACACCTCGAAAACGGTTTGCATTACGGCTACCCCCAATATGGGCCCCCAGAAGGTGGTCGTGCCACCCACCACCACCCAGATAACAAGATAAACCATGCTGATTATGTCGAACACCCTCGGGTCCACAGCGCCGATGCGGTGCACCAGGAGGGCACCGGCGACGCCGGCAAAAAAGGCACCGGTCAGAGCAGCAAGGAGCCTGTACCTGGGAACGCTGATGCCCACGGTTTCTGAGAGCAACGGGTCGGTATGAATACCCTTCCAGGCATCCCCTATCCGTGACCTGTCTATCCGGTACATAAGGAACAGCATTGCAAGCATTATCCCCATCGCCATGAAGTAGTAAGGGATAGGCTTGCTAAAGTCTATTGTTCCCACCACCGGCGGATAGGGAATATCTATTATTCCTCGGGGACCCCCGAAGGGATTGTGGACCTTTACCCAGATCAACCTTACAAATTCCCCCAGAGCGTAGGAGGCGATAAAAAAGCCGAACCCCTTGGTTCTCAGCAGGGGCTGCCAGATTCCCAGGGCGACAACGCTTGCCATCACCCCACCCATGGGAATAGCTACCCAAACCGGCATACCGGAATACTTGGCTAGTAAACCACTGGCGTAGGCACCAACGCCGAACAGAACATAGTGGCAAAGAGACCAGTCTCCGGTGGTATTGACCAGGCGGTAGCTTTGTGCCAGGATGATGTAGGTAAAGAACAGAATAGCCACCTCAACCCGGTATCTTCCCATGAAGAATGGCATAATGCACAACACTATGATTAGTGGTATCAGCCAGCCCATCTTTCTTACATTAAAATTATACTGCAACACGGCCCAATAACCCCTGCGGTCTTATTATTAGTACAAGTGCCATCATGGCAACAACAACCATATTGGCAGTAACGGCATCGAAGATGGTGGTAATAAAGGTGTGGGTAAAACCGTACAGAATGGCAGCAAGAACAGCGCCTTCAATACTTCCCATTCCTCCCACAATTACCACGATGAAGGCAGGCAGGATAACCTGGTGCCCCAGCACTGGGGTCACGGCATATATTGTTGACATCAGCCCACCGGCGAGGCCGGCAAGAGTACCGGCGATGCCCATCGCCAGCGCCGTTATCTTATTAATGCTTATCCCCTGTAAGGAGGCAGCCTCCGGGTCCTGAGCCACAGCACGCAATGCTCGCCCCAGCTTAAAGCGGCGCATAAAGAAGATAAGCCCTCCTATCCCGGCAAAGGCAAAAGGTACTACCAATATTCTGGCGAAGTCAACAGCAGCGCCCGCAATGTCAAACGGAACCATATAGGGCTTGGGAATATACCGCATCAACCCCCACCCGTATACCTCCCCACAGAAAACCTGGATAATAAAGGCTAATCCTGCGGTCGCCATAAAACCGGCCAGCACATTTCCCCGCGTCGGCCGGAAAATACCTCGCTCAACCACCAGGCCAAGGCAGCAGACTATCCCAGCCCCGGCTGCTATTGCTGCCCAGTACGGCATTCCACCCAAGGCATACATGGCATACACCGTATAGGCACCTGCCATAAAGAACTCGCCGTGAGCGTAGTTTGCCATCCCCATCACGCCGAAGGCCAAGGACAGCCCCACCGCTATCATGGCATACATACAGCTTACTGCCCCGGCATTGGCTGCCGTCTGCAAAGCAGTCGTGAAGTCCATATCTTTCGCTTAGCCTTTCACTTAGAATAGAGTCTTCTAGTCCAGCCAAGGTTGTGGGGCGGCGAAGAACGCCGCCCCACATCAAGATTATTGACGCTGGTAATACATCTGCCCGTGGTCTTCCACCACCGGGATAACAATATGCTTGATGGAATCAAACCAGTCTTCAAACTTGACACTGCACCAGATACGCTTGTTCTCCGCGGCAAGGTCAAACTTATTTATGGGAACGGGGAGCGATATCATGTTATCGATGCCCCACATATCCTTACCGTACATAACACCCGGACCCAGGATGGTGGGGAACGAGTCCATAGCCCTGAGGGCAGCCAGTATGGCATCATTATCAGGGAATCCACCGCCACCGGCACCGGCAACCTGCGCCCCGGCGCACCACGGAATCAGGCATACCACGTGGTCCCAGTCAATGCCGGTCATATGGCGCTTAACATCCTGGGGGCCTCCAGGGCCGTACCTCTCGTTCCATATATTGGTGAAGGAGTGGTTCCATGAGGGTTCACCCCACCACTCATCCTCCATCAGGGGGAAGCTGTCCATGCCCCAGCGAGCCGCAGCATACTCAGCAGGAATCTTCTGCAGATTGGCTTCCCAGTCGATGTAGTTTTGCGAAATCAGGCCCTCATAGCCCTGAAGGTAGCACTGCTCCCAGATAAGGGTCTGGAAGGTGGGGTAGCAGAGGTTAAGGCTGATAGCATCAGGGTTGGTCGCCATCATAGCAGTCACTACCGGAGCAAAATCAGTGGTCTCCAGTGAGAAGTGCTTGTCATAGACTATCTCCCAACCCTCGGCCACAGCACAGCCCACTTCCCATGCCTGGCAGGTGCGGCCAATGGTGTCATCCTGAGAGGTTACCGCCCACCTTAACTGCCTGCCCAGTTCCTCTGGCTTAGGCAAGACTGTCTTGACCATAAGCGGCCGCAGCATATCAATCCGGGGGGTAACATCGCCACCGGCGATGAGATACGGCCTATCGGGCTTGATATCCGTGGCTATCAGCGAGGCATAGACGACCTTTTCCTCGGTGAGGAAGGGGTGGGTGGCATCGGCAGGGTTGCCGCCAATGGCACTGATGAACTTGACATCGTGTTCCAGAACCAGCTGTCGGGCACCCTGCAGCGCCTTACTGGCGATAGCCTCATCGTCAAACTCATACTGCGCAAGCGGGTATCTCACCCCGCCAACCAGGAGACCACCTGTTTTATTGACAGCGTCAATAAAAATCTCGTTTCCGGTAAGACCAGGAAGTCCCCACCCAGCGTCCGGACCCGACAAGGCAGCCAGGAAGCCAATGTTTACCGTTTCCCCTACGGGGTACTCTACCCCAACCTGCTGGTCCGGCAGATGGCCCAGTATATTCATTTCATCTAGAGTAATCCCCTCAGGTGCTCCTGGCGTTGGCGCTGGCCCCGGTTCCGTCGGTTCCGGAGTTGGGGTTGGTGTTGGTTCCGGTGTCGGCGTTGGTACCCCGGCGGCACAGCTGGTAATGATAGGTATTGATACTGCCGCCGCCATTATCAGCGAGACGGGTACAATTATCCTTAGTAAGCCTTTCCTTTTCACCAATATACCTCCTTATAGTAGGATTATAGTTTCTCTAAGCTGAGGCAGGTCACCTCAGACAGGAGTATACCCTCTATGTCATATAACGCCCACCCCCTTTTCAGTAATAAGATAATATCTCTAGAACCGGAAACAGCAAGCAACTAATGGCCCCGGTCAACAATGGTAAGTCAATGGTAATTTGCCTTATGCCCCGTACCCTACCACTAATATTATCATTATGTGGTAGCACGATAGCACTAGAACCAAGGTAAAGATAATATTGATACCCTATGACCGATACACTATAACAGAATTGCCAGCTTGTCAACCCCCTGTACCAAAGAATTTTTTCACTTCACCAGATGAGACAGGTGAGTGCACTTGCTTGACAAACCATATCCCTTATGCTAGGGTAATCTACAGAGATAAGGTGAGTGGAAATATGTTGAATACCGCCCTTCACAAACTGTGCTATTATACCCGTTTTTCATTTACCTGGCGCATAAGGTGTGCTGGGGGGGTTCAGCATTAAATAGATGCATCACAAGCCAACAAACTAGAATATCTGAAGCTTAGAAACCCTCCTAAAGCGGGAGGGTCTTTCTGTTTTAGGAAAGCAAGAACAAGCTGCATCAAAAGAGCTTATCTAGATACAAGGTTTTTGGGGGGACAAATGATAATCATGAAAACCGATGCCACAAAAGAGGATGTAAACCATGTGGTTAAAGAGGTAAAGAAACTCGGACTGAGAGCTGATGTTTCCAAGGGAAAATTCCGTACCATAATCGGACTGATCGGAGACGAAAGCAAGGTACCATTTGAGCACTTTGCCACCCTCTCCGGAGTGAAAGAGGCTGCCATGGTTGAAGTCCCCTATAAGCTAATCAGCAAGGAATACGCCAAATTCTTTGAGGACGGCACAGAGCATTCGGTGGTTAGGGTGAAGGATATTGAGATAGGCGGAGACGAACCGGTATTCATTGCCGGACCTTGTGCCGTGGAGAGCCACCAGCAGCTACTGAGAATTGCTGAAGATGCAGCGGAGTGCGGGGCTCATATCCTGAGAGGAGGTATTTTCAAGCCGAGGAGCTCGGTCCACTCTTTCCAGGGGCTGGGCTCGATAGGCTGGGAAGAAGCCAGAGAGGCCCTGAAATGGCTGCGTGAAGCAGGGGAAAGGTTCGGCCTGGCAACGGTAACCGAGGTGAGAGGAGAAACACAGGTTGAACTAGCCGCCGAGTATGCCGATATACTCCAGGTAGGGACGAGAAACATGTATAATCAAGACCTGCTGGCAAAGGTGGCCAAGACAAAGAAGCCTATCCTATTCAAACGCCACTTCGGCGCCAGTATTGAAGAATTCCTGTCTTTTGCGGAATACATCGCCGCCGAAGGTAACCGGGACATTATTCTATGTGAAAGAGGAGTACTACCCGTAGGCAAAGGCAAGAACTACATCAGATATACCCTCGACCTATCCGCCGTCCCGATTATTCAGAAAGAAACCTATCTACCGATAATTGTTGACCCCAGTCATGCAGCCGGGCGCCGAGACCTTATCTTCAACATGAGCTGCGCCGCTATCGCCGCCGGCGCCAGTGGCCTGATGATTGAGATGCACTACAACCCGGCGGAAGCGCTGGTTGATGCACAACAGGCTATCACACCTGACGAACTTAAGGAGACCATCGATACCTGCCAGGGAATCAGCAAACTGATCCAACCAAGAAGAAATGAAAAAAGTTCAACTACGGCTAGGCAGTAACAGCTACGACATTGATATCGGCCCAGGAATACTTAAGCAAAGCGGACGCCAGCTAAAGGAAAGCGGCTTTGCCGACAGGCTGGTGATTATCACCAACCCCATAGTGAACAACCTGTATGGTGACACCATCGGGCGTAGCCTGGCTGCGGAAGGCTTCACGGTAACCACCCTCACAATCCCTGATGGAGAAGAGCAAAAGTCATTGGAGGCCGCAGGCAGGCTATACCATGAATTAGCCGAATGCTACGCGGAAAGGACAACGCCTATTCTAGCCCTGGGTGGAGGGGTTATCGGGGATTTAGCCGGCTTCGTGGCTGCCACATACCTGAGGGGGGTACCGCTGATACAGGTACCGACCACCCTGCTGGCACAGGTTGACAGCAGCATCGGGGGCAAGGTGGCGCTGGACCACGACCGGTTGAAAAACAAAATCGGAGCCTTTTATCAGCCAAGGCTGGTAATCAGCGACATTGATACCATAAAAACTCTCGGCGATAAGCAATTCACCGACGGACTGGCTGAAGTGATAAAATATGGAGTTATCCAGGATGAAGGGTTCTTTACCTACCTTGAGAACAACCTTGATAGGATAAAACTGCTTGATACGGAAACACTTGAGGAAGTCGTCTTCCGGTCGGCTGAAATTAAGGCGGGGGTGGTGGAAAAGGACGAGAAGGACTTAGGTCTAAGAGCTATCCTAAACTTCGGCCACACCGTAGGGCATGCCATTGAGTCAGTCTCAGATTTCAAGGTAAGCCACGGGGAGGCAGTAGCCATCGGGATGCTGGCAGCGGCCAGGATTTCCCGCAGAATGAGTATACTTACACAAAATGAGTTGTCCAGACTGGAGGGCCTTATCAAGCGGGCTGGCCTACCCACCGGGCTGCCCGACCCCGGAATAGAAAAACTGGTCTCGGCGATGAAGCAGGATAAGAAGGTCTTGAAGGGTAAGCTAAGGTTTGTCCTGCCCGAATCGCTGGGTAAGGTGTTCATCACCGACGAGGTGAACCTGTCTCTAGTAGAGCAGGCCCTGATAGGTTAGGATGAAAAAGCCTAGAATCTGTACCGTCATCACAAATAAGGACGAGAAAGCGGTAAGGGAGATTGAACCCTTCGCTGAACTATTCGAGGTCCGGATAGACCTCATTGGGGAGGGATGGCAGGACGTAGCCAGGCAGCTTAAGAAACCCTGGATAGCCTGCGCCAGGAACCCCGGTGAAGGAGGCAGGTGGGAAAGGAGTGAAACAGAAAGAATAGAGGAGTTGGTTAAAGCCAGTGAGCTTGGCTGTGAAATGGTTGACATTGAAGTCGAGACGAAAGACCTTAAGAAAACCCTACCACCGATTAAGAAGAGAACAAAATGCCTCCTGTCATTCCACGAACCGGGGAAAACGCCCTCCCTCAACGGCCTTAAGGAAATAGTCAAAAAACAGCTGGAAGCCGGCGCCGATGTATGCAAGGTGATTACCACGGCACAGAGCTTTGAGGACAACCTGACTACCCTAAAGCTCATCACCGAGTTCCCCAAAACAAGAATGGTTTCCTTTGCCATGGGCCCACTGGGTCTAGTGAGCCGAGTTCTCTGTCCACTGGTCGGTGGCGATTTTACCTACGCATCGATTGAAGAAGGTAGGGAGTCTGCCCCCGGGCAGATAACGGTTAGGCAGTTAAGCAAACTCTATGAAATGGTGCCACGGTGAGAAATAGAGTTATATCGGGGAAAACACTGATCTGTGGAGTAATCGGTGACCCTATCGAGCACACTATGTCGCCGGTGATGCATAATGCCGCCTTCAGTGAACTGGGCATAGATTACGTGTATCTCCCCTTCCGGGTAAGAAAGGAGGAGTTAGGCAAGGCAATTGCAGGGGCAAGAGCCCTCAACCTGGCCGGCTTGAATGTCACCATACCCCATAAGGTATCCGTCATCTCATTTCTGGATGAGCTGGACCCTCTGGCTGAGAAGATAGGTGCCGTTAACACCATAGTCAACGACAACGGAGTTTTTCGAGGTTACAACACCGATGCTACCGGATTCTTGCAGGCGCTACTGGACAAGGGGGTCAAACCAGAGGACAAGAAAGTAGTTATCCTGGGCGCGGGTGGCGCATCGAGGGGGATTTCTTTCATTCTTGCCGAAAGCGGCGCCAATCTGGTCATTCTCAACCGGCAATTAGAGATGGGCTGGGCAGAAAACCTGGCTCGTGAGATTTCCCAAGCCTTCGAGAAAGAGACGAAAGCACTGGAACTAAACGACGAGAACCTGGCAATGGTACTGGAAGGAGTCGATATTCTGGTTAATTCAACCAGTGTCGGCATGAGCCCCGACATTGATGAGACGCCGGTCCCGGCGAGGCTGCTGAAATCTACTCCGGTCGTTTTCGACATCGTATATAACCCTATCCAGACAAGGCTACGTAGAGAAGCTCAAGCAGCCGGTGCCAAGACAATAAGCGGGCTCGATATGCTTGCCTGGCAGGGGGCGCTGGCTTTTGAAAAATGGACGGGGCTTAAAGCCCCTCTCGAACTGATGAAAAAAGAAGCGATTAAGGTCTTAGAAGGTGAAAACTAGTATCGCTCTGATTGGTTTCATGGGGACGGGAAAAACTGGGGTGGGTAAGGCCCTGGCTGAGAAACTGGGTAAGGAGTTCTTTGAGCTGGACCCCCTCATTGAAAAGAAGGCAGGGAAAACTATCCCCGCAATATTCAAGGAGGACGGAGAAATAACCTTTCGAGAGTTCGAAATCGAGGCCATTAAGGAGGTCAGTAAGGAGAGAAACGCAGTTATCGCCTGCGGGGGCGGTGTTGTCTTAAACAAAATAAACATCGACCGGCTAAAAGAGGAAGCGGTAATCGTCTGCCTCACTGCATCACCCCAGGTAATACTAAGGCGGACATCAAGAGATGCCGAGGAGAGGCCACTTCTTGCCATAGCTAACCCTGCCCTGGCTATTAAAGAGCTGCTGAGATTCCGCAGGCCGTTCTACGAACGAGCCGCCGACACCACAGTAAATACCTCAAGGCTAGATATCGACTCTGTGGTTACACAAATAATAGCCAAGATAAAAGAGTATGAAGGTCTTAGTTGAGAAAAGCAGAGTAACGGGGAAGGTTATCGCCCCGGCCTCGAAGAGCTATACTATTCGGGGGCTTATCTGTGCTGCCCTGGCCAGTGGTGAGAGCGAAGTCATAAACCCCCTAATCTCAGATGACACTGAAGCAGCCCGGAATGTACTGGGTAATATCGGGGTAAAAATTCAGCAGGAAGAGGGCCTATGGCGGGTCATCGGTGGAGACCTGCACAAGCCAGCTACGGACCTGTTTTGTGCTGATTCTGCCGCTACCTTGAGATTTATGACGGCGGTCTGCTCGTTAATCTCAGGGGAATGCCGGTTAGTTACCGGCCCTTCCCTGGCCCGGAGACCGGTCAAAACACTGGTTCAGGCACTAAGACAATTAGGAGTAGACTGTTCCTGCCAGGGTGAGGTAGCCCCGGTAACCGTGAGGGGAGGCAGACTAAAAGGCGGCGTAACGGAGCTACCCGGTGATATCAGCTCTCAGTTTATCTCAGCGCTGCTCATCGCATCCCCATTTGCCAAGCAGAAAGTCCAAATCAGACTGACCACGCCAGTAGAGTCAAAGCCTTACCTCCTGATGACCCTGGACTGTATGAAAAGATTCGGTATAAAGGTAGCAGCCTCCCCGGACTTAAGAGAATTTGTGATAGTACCACAGAGATACCAGCCAGCCAGGTACCGGGTGGAGGGAGACTGGTCATCAGCTTCCTATTTCCTGGCTCTAGGAACGCTATCAGGAACCGTGGTGGTGGAGAACCTGAACTCGGAAAGCCAGCAGGGCGATAGGATAATGCTAGACTTCTTAAGAGATATGGGCGCCTCCGTCGAGTCAAGCAGGGACACCGTAACCGTGAGACAATCCAGGCTGAACGCGATACAGGCCGATTTATCCGATTACATAGACCTGCTGCCGACGCTGGCGGTTCTGGCGGCACTGGCTAGTGGCAGGAGCGAGTTTAGCGGGATAGCAAGGGCACGTATGAAAGAATCAAACCGGGTCTCCGCAGTAAGGGAAGGGCTGGAGAAAATGGGCATAGCAGTCCTGGAAGAGAAGGATAGACTAACCGTTACCGGCGCAAGGCCAAAGGGGGCAACCATCAATAGTAAGAACGACCACCGTATCGCCATGGCATTCAGTATACCCGGGCTGGTAGCCGGAGGAACAGTAATAAACGATGCGGAATGTGTCTCCAAGACATTTCCCAATTTCTGGGAGGTAGTAAGAAGCATCGGGGGTGAGGTAAAGGTAAATGGAGAACAGTCTGGGTAAGCTTTTCACCATAACGAGCTTCGGAGAAAGCCACGGCAGATGCGTCGGTATCATCATTGACGGCTGCCCGGCCGGCTTGGCCGTTACCGAAGATGATATCCAGAAAGACCTGGATAAAAGAAGACCAGGGGCGGGTATAGCCTCAACACGGAGGGCGGAGGAGGACAGGGTTGATGTCCTTTCCGGAATCATAGATGGAACCACTACCGGCGCCCCTATCTGCCTGGTGATATGGAACAAAGACATAGACTCAAGGGAATACGAGAAGATTAGATTCCTACTGAGGCCGGGGCAGGCTGACTACACCGCCTTTGTTAAGTACGGGGGATTTAACGATTTCAGAGGCGGAGGCAGGTTTTCCGGTAGAATCACCGCCAGCTTTGTTATGGCTGGTGCTATTGCCAGGAAACTAATCAACCGGATTGGCATCGAGGTCGTAGCTCATACTATTCAGATAGGCGGCATAAAAGCCGAGCCAAAAGAACTTGACAGAATAAGGGAAAACCTAGAAAAAAATCCGCTAAAATGCGCTGACCTCAAGGCTGCCGCAGAGATGGTTAAAGCTATTGAGAAAGTCAGAAAAGAAGGGGACAGCCTGGGTGGCATCATAGAAGGCATCGCGCTTAACGTACCTGTCGGTTTAGGGGAACCGGTCTTTGACACGCTGGACGGGGAGCTGGCCAAAGCTATTCTGACCATCCCTGCCGTTAAGGGAGTTGAATTCGGGGCAGGTTTCTCCGCCGCGGCTAAGAAAGGCTCTGAGAACAATGACCCTTTCACCATCAAAGGTGGTAAGATAGTTACGACGACTAACAACTCGGGGGGCATTCTGGGGGGAATAAGTAACGGCATGCCGATAGTGGTCAGGGCGGCGATTAAGCCGACACCCTCTGTCGAAAAGAATCAACCGACGGTAAATATCAAGGATATGGAGAGTGCCAGTCTGAGCGTCAAGGGAAGACACGATGCCTGCATCGTACCCCGGGCGGTGGTTGTTGTAGAATCAATGATGGCGGTAACCATCTGTGACCTGGCGATGAGGGCAGGAATAATATCAAGGGTGATAAAATGAGCCTGGAAGATTTAAGAAAACGAATCGACAAAACCGACACCGAGATTGTCAAGCTAATCGGTGAGAGGATAAGGATTGCGCGGGAAATAGGGGGGGAGAAAAAAAGGGAGGGGAAACAAATCAATGACCGGGCAAGAGAGAAAAGGGTCTCAGAACATATCAAGCGTATTGCCCGGAGTGAAAATATGGACCAGGAAGTTATCGACAGCATCTACCAGCAGATAATGACGGCATGCCGCAGGACACAGGGCATTGAGGTCGCCTTTCCCGGTGAGCCCGGAGCCTACAGTGAAGAAGCAGCCCTTAAGTTTTTCGGGCCACTGGCAATAACCAAGCCGCAGGAAAGCCTGGAAGACGCCTTTAGAGCCGTAGAGCAGGATGAGGTGCAGTTCGGCATTGCCCCGATAGAGAACTCCCTGGAGGGAACAATAGGCAGGTCATACGACCTGCTGCTGGCATCAAGCCTAAAGGTGTGCGGTGAGCTGGAACTACGCGTTACTCACTGCCTGGTAGCCAACCCCGAGACGCGGCTGGATGCGATAAAGAAGGTCTACTCCCATCCCCAGGCCCTGGGACAATGCCGGACCTTCTTAAAACAGCTGGGCTGCAGATTAGTGCCCACCTCTGATACCGCCATCAGCGTCAAGATGCTCAAGGAGAAAGGATCAACCGATGCCGGGGCAATCGCCAGCGCCCGGGCCGCTGAAATCTACCAGATGAAGATACTCGCCCGGGAGATAGAGGACAACCCGAGCAATTTTACCCGGTTCTTTATCCTGGCCAAGGAGGACTGCCCGCCGTCAGGAAACGACAAGACCTCAATAGTCTTCTCGGTAAAGCATAGACCGATGGCGCTCTACGATCTCTTGAGCAAATTCGCCAGCAATGGCGTCAACCTGACCAAGATTGAGTCCCGCCCGACAAGGCAAAAGGCGTGGGAATACAACTTCTATCTCGACTTTGAAGGCCACCGGGAAGACAAGGCGCCCAGAGGGGTGTTAGCCAGTCTGGAGGAGACCACGCTATTCCTGCGAGTCCTGGGGTCTTACCCCAGGACAAATTAAGCAAACCACGAGGTAATCATGAGAATTGCAATAATTGGTGGCTCGGGGAATATGGGACGCTGGTTCGCCCGCTTCGCCCTGAAAGAGGGCCACCAGGTAACAATAACCGGGAGAAACCGGGCAAAGCTGCGGGAGGCCGGAAAGCAGCTGGGTGTTGAGGCTACCACGGATAATATAGAAGCGGTCAAGAGCTCCCGGGTCGTCCTGATATCGGTGCCGATAGATAATCTTGAGGCGGTTGTGGAACAAATCGGACCCCATACCAGCGACGAGCAGCTTATTATCGACATTACCTCGGTGAAGGTGCTTCCGATGACGGCAATGCACAGACATATCAAATCGAGGAAGGTACTTGGCATGCACCCGATGTTCGGTCCCGGCGCCAGAGACATCGCCAACAGGAGCTTTATGTTAACCCCCACTAACGAAGAGGAGAAAGCCCTCGCCGAGAGAGCCAGGGAATACCTGGAGGACAGGGAGGCCAGGGTGACCCTGGTCAGCCCGGAAGAGCATGATGAAATAATGACCGTTGTCCTGGGGCTGTCCCATTTTATCGCGATAGTCGCCGGTGATACGATATTGAGATTCAACCGCTTAAGACAGATAGGGGGCGCCAGCGGCATCACCTTCAAACTGCTGTCAACCCTGACGGAAAGCGTTATCTCTGAGGACCCGGAGCTTTATGCCTCGCTGCAGATGAACCTGCCCAACCTGGCTGAAATTGAGAAGAAATTTCAGGAAAAAGCCAAGACCTGGGCTGATCTAGTGACAAGTAAAGACCGGGAGGGGTTTGCCCGCAAAATGAAGGCACTGAAAGCCAGGTTCAATACCATTAATCCTGACTTTGGCAAGGCCTACGAAGATATGTACAAGCTCCTCGACATGCTATAAAAAGCACCGCAATAGAGCTAATCGAGATAGCTTATCCGGGATGACGGTCGTTTCTCTATGTCAAATTCTATACCGGCCTCTTTGAACAGCGCAGCAAACTGATTATCGCTATATCTGCCAAAGCTAACGTACCGCCTTATCTTGGCATTAACCAGCATCTTGGCGCACAGTATGCAGGGGGTATGCGTACAGTAGATAGTGCTCCCCTCAAGGCTGACGCCGTGAAGACTGGCCTGCACGATTACATTCTGTTCGGCATGGATACCGCGGCATATTTCATGCCTTGTCCCTGACGGTATCTTCATTTCATCCCTGAGGCAGCCAAGCTCAAGGCAGTCCTTGATGCCGGCGGCAGCACCATTGTAGCCGGTCGCCAGTATGTGCTTGTCCCTTACGGCAACCGCTCCAACGTGGTGACGGCGGCAGGTGGAGCGCTCGGCAACCACCGAGGCTATCTTCAAAAAATACTCATCGCTATCCAGTCTGGTCGGTATTCCCATTTCTAATCCCGAATTTCCGAGATAGTCCTTTCCGCTTCTTCCCTCAGCTCGTCCAGAGAAGACTCGTTTATCAGGGTGAAGTCAGCCATTGCGATAGGCCCGCCTTTACTTGCGTTCTCTATTTCCGACCTGTCCCGGCTGGCTGCCTCTTTCACCGTCAGGGGACGGTCTCTCCTACCACCCAGCCGGGCATACCTCGTCTCAGGTGAAGTCCAAACAGCGACCAGAGAGAAGCCCTCTCCGTAGTAACCCTTGAGCAGGGTATACTCCTCCCAGGAGTAAAGCCCGTCCACGACCACATCGGAGTGTTTCAATGCCGAATCGATTTTATCCAGATTAAGCCGGGCATAGGCCGCCATACCATGTTTTTCTCTCAGGAGCTCCCTGATGATGCGCTCGTTCTCCTCATTAAGCTCAAGCCCCCGCTTCTTCACCTCTCCGTCGGTAATATCCCCGAACCTTATCCGGGTGAAGCCGCTTGCCTCAAATACCCTAGCTACCTCGGACTTCCCGGAGCCAGCCATACCAACAATCGAAACCACTCTCATAATACACCTGTACGAGCTTCATTATAGACAGAATTCCCGGCAAATGGCAATCAATATTGCATACATGCGCCGGTAAGCTGTGCTATAATGCGGGAAAATGGACAGGATGACCAATCTAGGCAGCAGAATAGAAGAGCAGCTACCGGCTGAGATGGTTAACCTGATGCAGACCGCCGGCGGCATAGCGGCCGAGCAGGGAGGCAGCCTCTACCTTGTCGGCGGAGTGGTGCGCGACCTGCTCCTAGAAAAAGCCAACCTTGACCTTGACCTGGTGGTAGAGGGTAATGCCATCGAGCTAGCCAAACGGTTAGCCGGGACTAAGCCGGCAAGGCTCACCACCCACCCCCACTTCAATACCGCCAAGCTGGAGTGGGAGAAATGGGGTGTTGATTTCGCCACCGCCCGCTCGGAAAGCTACGCCAGGGCCGGGGCGCTACCCACCGTAGAGCCAAACTCGATTGAGAAAGACCTCTTCCGCCGTGATTTCACCATCAACGCAATGGCGGTCTGTCTCAGCCCTGAGCGCTACGGCGAGCTGATTGACCGATACGGAGGTCAGGACGACCTTGAAGATAGGCTCATCCGTATTCTACACGAAAAGAGCTTTATTGATGACGCCACCCGCATCTGGCGCGGGCTGCGCTACGAGCAGCGGCTGGGCTTCCAGCTGGAGGAGGGCACCCTCAGGCTGCTTAAGCGGGATATTCCGATGCTGGATACTATAAGCGGCGACCGAATACGCTATGAGCTGGAGTGCATCTTTCAGGAAGAAGAACCGGAGAAGGTCCTAAGCCGCGCCGAAGAGCTGGGGGTACTGGTCAGACTGCACCCGGAGATGAAGGGTAATGGCTGGCTCGCCGATAGATTCCAGGCGGCCCGTAAGCAGGCCGCACCGGGCCTGCCCTCATTCGGCCTCTATCTAGCCCTGCTGTCCTACCGGCTGGGTGAAGAAGAGAGCGAGCAGCTTATCTCATACCTGAGGCTACCCGGGCCGGCAGCCCGGGTGGTACGAGACAGCATCGCCCTAAAGAGCAGTCTGAGGACGCTGTCCTACCCCGAGCTTAAACGCAGCAGGGTCTATCACATCATTCACGGCTATGCTCAATCAGCCATCACCGCCAATTCACTCGCCGTGGGCTCTCCTATTGCCCGCCAGCACCTGGAAATCTTCCTGCACGAACTACGTTATGTCAAACCAACCTTAAACGGCAACGACCTGATAGAAATGGGCTTTCCCCCCTGTCCCCAGATTAAGGAAGTCCTTAAGCTGCTGCACAACGCCAGGCTGGACGGCAGGGTAAACAGTAAAGCGGACGAGGAGGAACTGGTCAAGGAGTGGTTAGGCGAAGAGCAACTATGATGGGGAGACAAATTAAAGAGGGCACGAGGCCTCTTTTAATCTCCATACTGAGCAACCCGTATCTTCCCTATTCCACCCGCTTGAACTTACTGCGGGGAGCACCGCATATCGGGCACTTTTCGGGGGCTTCACCAGCGACGGTATTGCCGCAGAACTGACAGACAAAGTAGGGCTCTTCTTTCGGCTCCTGACCCACCCCGAGGCTTTTAATGGTCTCCTGGTATAAGCCGTAGTGGATTTGCT
>DAOWDD010000135.1 GCA_030639215.1 Dehalococcoidia bacterium | reverse complement strand
TCCAAGATATAGTAATCGGTGACCTGAGAGCTCAAGTATCGGCAGCCAACGTGGGGAAACACCGCATGCTGGAGCTTTTCGAGGAGTATGGGAAGGAAGTGGTCTTAACCGCCATGGATCAACTTCTGGACCGTGCCGAGATTCTTACACGTCAAGAACTGAAGGGAATCCCCGATGGCACCTACACCTTTGTTGACTACATGGACAACGATGGGATAGAGCTGGATAGACCCATCCGCATTCAGGTTGCAGTTACTATACGAGACTCTGACTTTATCGTCGACTTTACGGGTACCAACCCGCAGGTGAAAGGACCTTTCAATTGCGTTCCTTCTGCGGCCTATGCCGTCGCCTGCTATGCAGTTAAAGCTATTACTGGCGGCTCCTCTATTCCCAATAACAATGGGTGCTTTCGACCGATAAGTCTCATTCTTCCTGAGGGGAGCATTGTTAACCCTTATCCTCCAGCAGCCTGTGGTGCCAGAACGCTTACCATACTAAGAATGACAGACGCTCTGCTGGGTGCCCTGGTGAAGGCTGTACCTCATCGGCTTCTTGCCTGCTCATCGGGTGTCATGACGTCGGCGCACTTTGGGGGAACTGACCCCCTGAAGAGGGAGTTCGTCACCTGTGCCCTCGATGCCGGTGGTCAGGGAGCCCGGTCTAATAAGGATGGTGTAGACGCTATTCATACTGACATGTGCGTCCTGATGAATGTCCCGGCTGAGTATATGGAGAAGGATTTCCCCATCAGAATTCTGAGAAACAATTTGCGCAATGGCTCGGCAGGAGCCGGTGAATATCGAGGTGGACTGGGTCTGGACAAGGTATTCGAAATTACACGGGGAGAGGTATCAACAAGCTGTCGAATAGAACGGCACTATTCACAGCCTTGGGGGATATTCGGCGGCCTATCTGCGTCTAAAGGAGCCGCCTGGGTTATTCGCCAGACAGGGGAAAAGGAAGAGTTTACCAAGCGCGATATGACCCTGTATCAAGGAGACCAGCTCTACATTTTGGCACCAGGCGGTGGTGGCTACGGAGACCCACTGAAGCGAAAGCCAGAACTTGTCCTAAAGGACGTCCTAGATAGGCGGATTTCTCTTGAGGCCGCTGCTGAAGACTACGGTGTCGTCATAAATAGAGAATCGATGGCTTTGGATTTGGAGAAGACAACTCAATTACGAGAAGAGAAGGCCAAACAAAGGGGACCTATTACCTGGACCTATGACCGGGGCCCTGATTGGGGCAGGGAATAGACCAAAGGTTTACTCAATAAATCTAGAAAGGGCTTCGTTATGGGCTTGTTAGTCGGCATAGACATTGGTGGCACCTTTACCGACATAGTAGGTCTGGACACTAACAGCGGGAAACTCACCGTTACTAAGGTACCATCGACGCCGGATAACTTTGCTGAGGGCTTTTTTAACGGTTTGGGCAAGATTTTGAAACTCACTGGCGTCTCTCCCAGCAGTATCGCACGTTTAGTCCATGGAACCACTGTCGCCACCAACTCTATTATTGAGCAGAAAGGCGCTAAAATCGGGATATTAACCACCAGTGGGTTTGAGGATGTGCTGATAATGGGGCGGCAGTATCGGTCGAACATATACAGCCTCTACTATGATCCTGAGACGCCAGTCTTCCTTTGCGACCGACAGCGCATAATGGGGATAAGAGAGCGCCTAGACCCTCAAGGAAATGTCTTAACCCCACTAAATGAAGCCGATATCCTTGAGGCGGCGGACTTTCTAGTGCAGCAACAAGGAGTGCAGGCCATCGCGGTTTGTTACCTCTTCTCCTTTGTCGACCCGGCTCATGAAAGGCACACTGAGCACCTAATTCGACAGCGTTATCCTAAGATAAGGGTGTCTCTCTCGTCAAACATCAACCCTAGGTTCCGGGAGTATGAGCGTACTTGCATCACTGCTTTCGATGCCTACGTTGGCCCGGAAATGGAAGAGTACATTCAGGGGTTGGAAGACGGGATGCGTAGACGCAATATTGATGTCGTCTTGCAAGTGATGCAATCCCGCGGCGGTATTACTAGCAGTGCCATATGTATGGAGAAGCCAGTAGTAACCCTCCTCTCGGGGCCAGCAGCGGGAGTAGCGGGTGGTATTTTCGCCGGCCAGCTTTGTGGAAGGGAAAATCTGATTACTCTTGATATGGGGGGTACCACCAATGATGTCGCTCTTATCCGGCACGGAAAACCGCACCTATCCATTGAAGGCAAAATCGACAAGTACCCGCTCAGACAAGCTATGATTGATATTACCACTATTGGTGCCGGTGGGGGTAGCGTAGCCTGGGCGGATTCTGCTGGCGGCCTTAAGGTAGGACCTCGGAGCGCTGGGGCTGAGCCTGGCCCCGCCTGCTACAATCGGGGAGG
>DAOWDD010000062.1 GCA_030639215.1 Dehalococcoidia bacterium | reverse complement strand
GGCCGATACGGAATATCTTGCCGTTTAATTTTGACTGTCCGCCGCCGAGTACAATATGGTGTTCCTCTCTTAGAATTTTTAGCAGCTTAATAATATCAAGCCCGTTAGCTGCCGCTACGGCGGTGACGGTATTGGAGGCATAATTTTCGTCGGCAAAGAGGGGTAAACCGAGTGATTTTACCCCATCACGAGCCAGACTGCCCAGGCGGGCATGCCTCTCTACAATGCCGGCTAGACCTTCCTCTATCATCATTTTCAGGGATACCGCCAAGGCAAATACGGTGGAAATTGCCGGTGTCCAGGGCGTTTGTCCCTTTTTTAGATAGTCCTTTGCCTTGCTAAAGTCCCAGTAGAAGCGAGGCATCTTAGCCCTGGCGTGTGCCTGCCATGCCTCCTGACTCACGCTGACCATTGCCAGACCGGGGGGGACCATCCAGCCCTTCTGGGAACCGGTAACGGTAACATCACAATGCCAGTCATCGACCGGCAGGTTGATCGAGCCCAGGCTGCTGATGGCATCAACCAAGAGCAGCTTATCAAACTCCTTAACTACACTGCTGATTTCTGCCAGGTCAATGGTAACACCGGTCGATGTCTCATTATGGGTAACCAGCACTGCTTTAATTCCGGGTTCGGCCCGAAGAGCCTGGCGTACTGCACCGGCATCGGCGGCCTTGCCCCACTCAAAACGGAGGGGGACTACCTCAGCCCCGAAGGTCTCCGCAATAGTGGCGAAGCGGTCTCCGAAGGCGCCGGTGGATACCGATAGCACCTTATCGCCCGGGGACAGGGTATTAACAATCGCCGCCTCAAGACCGCCCGTTCCCGAACTGGTAAGCAAAAAGACGTCGCCCTCGGTCTGAAACAGCTTTTTAAGATTTACGGTAACCTCATTGATTATCCGCCCGAACTCCTCACCCCGATGATTTATCATCTGCTTGCTCATTGCCTGCAGAGGCTCAGGGGGACAGGGGGTCGGTCCCGGAATACGCAGGTGCTCCATTGTCTGTCTCCTTTTCTTTATTCTAACTACGCCGGTGTATCAGTATTCACGTTAAGGAAAGCAGCAGCTAACTAGATTATAACTGGTACTAAGTAGACCTGATATGGCCTCGCTTCCCCACTTTTATGGTAGTCCCTTTAGGGAAAGTCCAATTTACATCAGTGATTTTCATACCGTCAACATCTACAGCACCCTGCTCAATAAGACGCTTGGCTTCGCTCCGGCTTTTAGCAAGTCGGTTAATTACAAGATAATCCCGAAGGGTAACATTTGATTCAGTACCCTCTTCTATTTCCTCGGGCACTTCTCTTTCTTGAAAGACCCTGGTAAAATGCTCCTCGGCCTGGCTGGCTGCCTTTTGGTCGTAGAGATGGGTGACGATTTCCCGGGCCAGGCGCTTCTTGAGAAGCATCGGATTGAAGCCGCTATCATCGAGATTGCGTTTAAACTCGGCTAGCTCTTCGTCGGGGACATCGGTCACCAGCTCAAAGTAGTCCAGGATAAGGTTATCGGTAATGGACATTACCTTACCGTATATCTCATTAGGCGGCTCGGCGACTCCGATATAGTTACCCAGGCTCTTACTCATCTTTTGAGTACCGTCGGTGCCGACCAGCAGAGGGGCCAGAAACACCTGCTGGGGACGCTGTCCTACCGTGGATTGGAGCTCGCGGCCTACCAGCAGGTTAAACTTCTGGTCGGTGCCGCCGAATTCAACATCAGCCTGCACAGCTACCGAGTCATAGGCCTGGAGCAGCGGGTAGAGCAACTCGGTCACCGCGATGGGACGCCCTGTACTATAACGGTTGCTAAAGTCTTCCCGGGCCAGCAGCTGAGCCACGGTAAACCTGCTGGTGAGCCGGATAACATCAGCCAGGTCGAACTTGCCAAACCATTCACTCTGCCACCTTACCTCCGTCTTTTTCCGGTCAACTATCTTGAAGAACTGCTCCATATAGGTCTGCGCATTAACCTTGACCTGCTCCGCAGAAAGCATGGGACGGGTGACCGAGGCGCCGCTGGGGTCGCCAATCTGAGCCGTCCAGTCACCGACGATAAGGATAACCCTATGCCCCAGGTCCTGAAACTGGCGCAGCTTCTTTAAGGTTACCATATGACCGAGGTGAATATCAGCGAAGCTGGGGTCGAAGCCTTCTTTGAGTCGCAGCTGCCTGCCGGAACGGAGCAGTGCTATCATCTCCTCTTCAACGATAATCTCAGCCACTCCCCTTTTCAGAAGGCGGTTAATATCCAGGCCGGTGGCTTTTTCATTGATATCCATAACTACTTCCTGCCCCTGGAGTCGAGCAGTGCCCTCCCCTTTTCTATATCCGCGGTTATCTGCTGCTTCAGCTTCTCAACGGTGTCAAACTGTTTCCCGCTGCGAAGCCGCTCGATAACATCAATTTTCAGTTCGTTCCCGTAGAGGTCGCCGGAATAGTCGAGGATACAGACCTCTACGATACCCCGGCTGTTGCCGAAGGTGGGGCTCGCGCCGATGTAGGTCATCGAATTATAGGCTTTATCACTAATATATGCCCGGGTGGCGTAAACGCCTTCGGTGGGTATGGCCTGCTCCGGGTCTATATCCAGATTGGCGGTGGGGAAACCCAGTTTGGCTCCCCGGCTCGCCCCGGAGACTACCCGCCCGTGCAGGCTGAAAGGACGGCCGATTAAATTATGTACCCTTTTCATATCCCCGCTAGACAACGCCTCCCTGACAGAGGTACTGCTTACCATTTCACCGTTTATCACTAGCGGAGGTACCACGGTTACCGTAAAGCCCATGTCTTCACCTAACGCCCGCAGGACGTCAGTACTGCCCTCCCTGTTCTGACCAAGGGCAAAGTTATGCCCGACTACCAGCCCCTTCATTCTCAAGTATTGCTGCATCAGACTGGCGAAGCGACCTGCGCTGAGCTGAGCCAGCTCAGCAGTAAAGGGCAAGATGAAAACAGCGTCAACGTTCTCAGCGGAAAGAAGCTCAACCTTCTGCTCAACGTCAGTGAGGAACAGCAGCCCGGCCTGAGGCGCCAGTACCTTCTGGGGGGGTGGGTTAAAGGTTACTACCCCGCTTAATAGGTTGTGCTCTTCAGCTCTTTCCTTCAACCTTGAAAGCAGGTGTTTATGGCCGAGGTGGACGCCGTCAAAAACCCCGATGGTCAGTACGGTATCGCCATCAAGCTCCTTATCGGGTGAGGAACGGGCTAAATCTTCCTCTATCGACATGACTTCTCACTAAGCAATGTTTACTACTAGCTAAGAAATTGATTCAGGGGAATTCTATAAAAACCTCGGTGGTTTATCCTAGCTGAAGCATTCTAATACTAACATAGGCCAATCTAGGCGTCAATTAGAACGCCAGGACGCCCGCTTTGCTAAATACTATGTAAGGTCATTGTAAGGAATGCAAGCGGCGAAGCAACCCCCCAGTATCCGAACCAATAATCCTGCTGCTCACTATCACAGTTATAGGGTATAATTTGCGGTGACCACAGACGCCAGCGTAGCTCAGTGGTAGAACAGCGGTTCCGTAATCTCGAGCCCGAAGTGCCGTTCCATCATGTCCCATATCGTCTGGTACAGTCCCCCGACCCCCGACCCACCTCATATTCCCTCAACCTTAACGCCATGCCCTTCCCATTTCCCACCAACCTATTGAGTTCAGTCCAGAAGCCATTGCTGTGGTCTTTCACCCTAGTATGAACAAGTTCATGCAGAATCACGTAGTCTATCAATTCGTCGGGTAATTTGACGAGTTTCATATTGAGGCTGATGTTATTTTTATGAGAACAACTGCCCCATCTCGTCTTCTGATTCCGAATGAATACCCTGTTATAGGTAAGTCCATGTTTCCCTGCCAGGTATTTGAGCTTTCTGATTAGCTTCCGTTTGGCTCTCGTCCTATCAATATCAACAGAAGCATCTGAAATAATCTTGTTTTCTTCTTCATATTGCTTCATCCGGTACAAGTGCCTCTGTATCCAATCCGTCTTGGCATTGACGAATTCCTCGGCTTTCTTGAAGGACAATCCATCAGGAACAGCAACATGAACTCCCTTGAATGGTTTCACGGAGATGTTCACGTGTTTGGCCCGCCTACTGCGTTTAAACAAAACCGGGCCCACACCATCAATCTCAACAGTGTTAGAATCTACCATCAGAGATGCTTCTCCACGTATTTCATAGCTTCCTGGCTGAACCGACTCCTAGATGACATTAGGCCAATACATGATAATACAGCCTGACTCCGCTCCCTAGTCTTAAAACTTGTTTGACCATTATAACACCTTACCACTGGGCGAACATTGAGATGTCTGATTTCTTGTACTTACGATTGGCCGAACGGGAAAGAGGCTGTGAATATTATTCCTGGAAGATGCTAGCGCGTATTATTCGGAGTCATTGTCACTTTCGTGGTAAAATTAATCGGATGGATCGTCACTACCTAAGGAGATAAAGATGCCATCAGTAGATGTGGTGAGTAAGGTAGACCTGCAGGCACTGGACAATGCAATCAACAACACGAAACGTGAAATCT
>DAOWDD010000050.1 GCA_030639215.1 Dehalococcoidia bacterium | reverse complement strand
GTGCGCAGAGTATAGCCAGAATAGAGCCGGCCAGTGCTAATTCCCAGAGCTTTCTCCTCCTGGCGAATATCCCCCCGATTAGAGCAATTACCCCCAGGGGTATCCTGGAGATACCCAACACACCTACGATAGCAACCACCAGGGCGGGAATGTCCCAATCCAGTCTACCGATGTTGGCGAGCCACACCCCAAGCGCGATTCCAAAACAGCCCGATATTATATTCAGTGTTCCAGCCGTAGTCGGCTTCCACGTTTTTTCTACCAAGACCGTCTCCTTACGCATACCGGTCGTTTATCATCTCCGGCAGTTCGCCAAAATAGTGGCAACCCCAACTTCTTTACCCCCAGAATACAACACCACCCCCCGGCGCTAATCAGGTTGTGCCTGAAGGAATATCAACCACAAGCTGAGGCTCCACAAAACACGATGCTGCCACCCGGTGCTAATCAAAGCAAGGTAGTATAGTGCAAAGCATCCGGCTATGTCAAGGGAGCAGCTACCTGCCGTATAGCTCTACCGGACTACCCGGCCCCGGTTAAGGGTTTACCGGACGACACTACGGAAAGAAAGGGGGTAAGAGGAGCCGGACAGGCGGTAAGGATAACGGGGAACCGCTCATTATAACCGGTTAAGATTGGGGGCAACCGCCTCGCTTTGCGTCCCGAACCTGTTTAGGCTACAATGAGATGCTGCACAAGAAAGGTAAGCTATGCTGGCCAAGGTAATCAGTTGTGCCGTCGTCGGACTGGAAGGAGCTACCATTGAGGTCGAGGTGGATATCTCACCCGGCCTGCCCTCATTTACTATCGTCGGCCTGCCCGACGCCGCCGTCCAGGAAGCCCGGGAGCGGGTCCGTGCCGCTATCCGGCACTCCGGCTGCAGCTTCCCTACCAGGCGCATCGTGGTCAACCTCGCCCCCGCCAACCTGAAGAAGGCCGGGCCAGCCTATGACCTGCCCATTGCCGTTGGCATCCTTCTAAGCTCAGAGCAGATACAGGCCGATGTCTCCCAGGCCGTTGTCCTCGGCGAGCTGTCTCTGGACGGCAGCCTGCGCCACACCAACGGCGTCCTGCCTATGGCCGCCCTGGCCTACGAGAAGGGTTTTACCACCCTTATTGTCCCTGAAGCCGATGCTAAAGAGGCATCCCTGATAGAAGGCGCTAAAGTTATCCCCATCGCCTCGCTGGCACAGCTGGTCAGCTACCTGAGGGGAGAGATACCGCCACCGGAATACCAGCCCGATGATATCCCGGAATGCGCTCCTGCCCAAGTCACCACCGACCTGGCCTACATCAAGGGACAGGAACACGTCAAGCGCGCCCTGGAGGTAGCCGCCTCCGGAGGGCACAACCTGATTATGGTGGGGCCGCCGGGCAGCGGCAAAACACTGCTGGCACGCACGCTCCCTTCCATACTACCGCCAATGACCATCGAGGAGTCCCTGGAGGTTACCAAGCTCTACAGCATCAGTGGTCTGCTGCCGACAGATACTCCCCTGATGAGGCAGCGTCCCTTCCGTTCTCCTCACTACACCATCTCCAACGCCGGTCTGGTCGGTGGCGGGCATTGGCCAAAACCGGGTGAAATAAGCCTCAGCCATCGCGGCGTTCTCTTCCTCGATGAACTCTCTGAATTCGGGCATTCCGTCCTCGAGGTGCTGCGCCAGCCCCTGGAGGACAAGGTGGTTACCATCAGCCGGGCCCAGGGCAGCCTGACCTTCCCGGCCAACTTTATGCTGGTTGGGGCGATGAATCCTTGCCCCTGCGGCTTCTACGGCGACCCCTTCCGGGCCTGCACCTGTTCTCCGGCTCTGGTCTCCCGGTATCAGAAGCGCATCAGCGGCCCCTTCATCGACCGCATCGACATCTTTGTTGAGGTGCCCCACATTGACTATGAAAAACTGGCCGACGACAGGCTGGGAGAAGAATCAACCAAAGCACAGGAACGGGTCAAGGCGGCCCGTTCCATACAGAAAGAGCGCTTCCAGGGGACCGGGTTAACCTGTAATGCGGAAATGACGCCAACCGAGGTAAGGGAGTTCTGTCAGGCAGAAGAATCGGCCCGCAGCCTGCTCAAGGCGGCGATGAAACAGCTCTACCTTTCCGCACGCGCCTTCCACCGCATCCTGAAGCTGGCCCGCTCCATCGCCGACCTGGAAAACGCCGGGATAATTAAAGCCCATCACCTGGCTGAGGCTATCCAGTACCGACCGAGGCGGGCGGTATAGCCCGGCCCGGAGACAAGACGGAGAAAGGTGACAATCGTTGATATCAGCAGAACTGCTCGGCTTTATCGCCGGGGCACTGGCAACATCCAGCACAATACCGCAGCTTGTTCGTATCTTTAGGCTCAAGAGCGCCTATGAGATAAGCACGGCCTTTACCATTCTGCTGCTCTCCGGCATCAGCCTCTGGCTGGTTTACGGTCTCTACCTCAGCCTCACCCCGGTCATCATCTGGAACGCCATCGGGGCAGGCTGTGTCGCTACGCTCCTATTCGCCAAGCTAAAGTACGGTAGGAAGCCTTAGCCCCAGAGCCGCAGACCGCCCACTATTCCGAGCATAACCAGGCCAACAATGATGCTTATCATTCCCCCCAGTTTGAATGTCCCCGCCCTGGAGTGCTCCGGTGAATGCTCGATAAACTCCTTCATATCAGTACGGGAAGTAAGGGTGTCGTACTCCCTCTTCGCATCAATCTTGCCCTTGAAAAAGATGCCGGCGCCGACCGCGACGAACACTCCACCCATAACCGTCAGTATCAAGCTATCGGGATAAGTCATAACCAGCCATTCCCCCTCCGGTGAGAGCTATCACCGGAGATTATATACGCTGTCAAGAGCTATTTGCAAGCCGGGCTCTAGTGCTATGTGACCTCAACGGTAGCCCCGGCTGTTTCCAGCTTCTCCTTAGCTGCGGCAGCCTCTTCCTTACTGACCGCTTCCTTTACCGGCTTGGGAACGCCCTCCACCAGGTCCTTGGATTCCTTCAGCCCCAGGGAAGTCAATTCCCGCACTGCTCTAATCACATTAATCCGGTTAGCCCCGGCATCCTTAAGGACCACGGTGAATTCCGTCTTCTCCTCCTCGGCAGCCGGAGCGGCAGCCTCAGCCGTCGCCGCGGCAGCTACCACCGGAGCGGCAGCGCTAACACCGAACTCAGTCTCAAGGACTTTGACCATCTCCGATAGCTCAAGTACCGTCATATTCTTTATCGCCGCTATCATATCCTCAACAGCCACTTTCTGCCCCTTCTTGACCTCAGCCGCATCTTTCTGCCCGCTGACAGCCGCTTCTTCCTTCGCTTTTTTGACTACTTTTTTTACTGCCTTCTTTTCCACCTCGGCAGCTTCTTCTCCCGCACCCTGTTCCATTTCAGCCCCCTTTTCTTCCACCATTCTTATTCTCCCTCCATTTGTTTAATTCTAGCCTGCAAAACTCTCGCCACCCCCGTTATGGGGGCACTAAGACAATTGACCAACCCGGCAATAGGACCCTGCATCCCACCGAGCAGCTTGGCCAGTAGTATCTCCCTCGACGGCAATCTGGCAAGAGTCGATACTTCTTCCGAGGTAAGCACCCGGTCACCCAAAAAGCCGCCCTTGATAGTTAAAGCCGACTTTGAAGTGGAAATATAGTCGGCCAGAATCCTGGCCGGCTCGGTTACATCACCATAGCCTAAAGCAATAGCCACCGGCCCGACAAAGGAATCAGCCAGGTTGGCCTTACCCGCTCTTTCCGCGGCAAACCGGGCCAGGGTATTCTTCACCACTCTATACTCAACGCTCGAATCCCCTAACCTGCGGCGCAGGGCGGTTATCTCGGAATTCGACAGCCCCCGGTAGTCAGTCAAAATGCCGATGCTGCACCTGGAGAAAGTGTCCTTGAACCTATCGATAATCTCTGTCTTCTTTTCCCTGGACATCCTTGGTTAACCTCCTCGCTATTACCAGTTACATCTCCACAAAAAAGCCCCGGTGCCTGCCGCACAAGGGCTAAAGCAAAAACGCTGCTGGTCCAGAGCCTTTGTTTTATCCTCGGCAGGCAACATAATTTAAGCCTTACTGGCACCCACTATCACAGGAAACTATTAATCTGTTAACTATCTATAAAAATCAACCGGTGCCTAGCTCAAGGGTTGATTTAAGGTCAAGCCTTATCCCCGGTCCCATAGTTGTGGTCAAGGTGGCCGACTTAATGTACTGGCCC
Organism: Dehalococcoidia bacterium; assembly: GCA_030639215.1. Lineage (GTDB taxonomy): Bacteria > Chloroflexota > Dehalococcoidia > Dehalococcoidales > UBA5760 > UBA5760. The sequence goes on along the minus strand of DAOWDD010000050.1, from coordinate 987 downwards.
TTGGCGCCGCTGGGCTTAGCCTTCACCACAGCCTCTACCACCGCTGTCAGGTTTCCCAGTAGCTTATCAGCCTCGAAACTGACCTTACCCAGGGAGAGGTGAATGATAGCCGTTCTATCCAGCTTAAACTCAACTCGACCCTTACGGGAATCATCGATTACCCGGGGCAGGTCTTCGGCAGCTACCACCGTCCCCGACTTGGGATTGGGCATCAGCCCTCTCCGGCCCAGGATTTTCCCCAGCTTGCCCACCCTGCCCATCATATCCGGGGTAGCGATAGCGGTATCAAATTCCAGCCAACCGTTTTCTATCTTCTTGACCAGGTCATCGCCACCGACAAAGTCCGCCCCCGCCCCCCCGGCAATCCTCTCTGCTTCACCCTGCGCAAAGACCAGAACACGTACTTGCTTGCCCAGCCCGTAGGGCAAAAGGGCGACACCACGTACCTGCTGAGTCGCGTTCCTGGGGTCAACGCCCATCCTGAGGTGAAGCTCAACGCTCTCATCAAATCGAGTATAGGCCATCTTCTTCGCCAGCTCGATAGCCTCCCCGGGAGCATAGGTCTCCGGCCTGTCCAGCAGTTTAACTGCTTCTTGATACTTTTTACTCCGTCTTACCATCTCTACTCAACCTCAATTCCCATGCTGCGGGCGGTACCCTCAACGATTCGCTCCGCCCCTTCAATACTGACTGCGTTCAGGTCTTTTGCCTTAAGCTTGGCTATTTCACGGAGTTTGTCCCGGGACAACGCGCCTGCTTTCTCACGGCCAGCAGCTCCGGCACCCTTTTCCAGACCCAACGCCTTTTTCAACAAATCACTGGTCGGCGGTGTCTTGGTAATAAAGGTGAATGACCGGTCATCAAAGACGGTTATCTCAACCGGAATGATAGAGCCGGACTGACTGGCAGTACGCTCGTTATACTCCTTGCAGAACCCCATTATATTAATCCCGTGCTGTCCTAGCGCCGGACCTACCGGGGGGGCCG
>DAOWDD010000044.1 GCA_030639215.1 Dehalococcoidia bacterium | reverse complement strand
GCTCAAAGAGACACTGTCGCCACGGGTGATGAGTCCTCTGGTGATTGCCTGGTATTTGACTATCAAAGAGGTGGAAATAAGGAACCTGAGGCTGATACTAAAAGCGGCCTTCGATGGTATATCCGCAGATGAAATAAAAGAGTATCTGGTGTTCTGATAATGGTAGACATAAAGCACCTGGACATAGCTGTAATCGGGGACGAAGACCTGGTCAACGGGCTGAGGCTGGCCGGGGTAAGCAGATATCACGTAATAGAGGACGGGGGCAGCGCCGAAGAGGTCAGGAAGGCCATCACTGAAGAGCTGGCTGAACCCGGTGTCGGCATAATAGTGATACTGGAAGACTATGCAAAACATGTTGAGGACCTGGTGGCCCGGGTCCAGGAAAAAATGGTTTCGCCGCCGGTAGTCATTGAGGTCCCCTCAAAACACGGCACCCGCTATGAGGACGTTACTCAGTACTACAAGGCTTATGTCAGAAAATTTATCGGTTTCGATATAGAAATCTAGGCGTGTTTTATGGAGGAGGTAAGATATGGGTAAAATATGGCGCGTCTCGGGGCCTCTGGTCATCGGCGAGGATATGAAGGGGGCCCAGGTCTATGAGGTTGTTGAGATAGGCAGTGACAGGCTGATCGGGGAGGTCATCGGCCTAGAGGAGGACAAGGCGATAATCCAGGTACATGAAGATACCCAGGGGCTCAAGGTTGGTGAGGAAGTTAAGGGGACGGGGACAATCCTGACCGCCGAGCTGGGCCCCGGGCTTCTGGGCTCCATCTACGACGGGCTGCAGAAATCGCTGACCGTCCTGCTGGAGAATAGCCCGTTCATCGAGCGCGGCGCCAAGGCGTTTGCCCTACCGCGTGATAAGAAGTGGCACTTTACCCCCACGGTTAAGGTCGGTGATGCCGTCAGTGAGGGTGATGTGATTGGCACCGTTCCCGAGACCCATCTTGTCGAGCACAGGATAATGGTCCCGGCGGGAATGAAGGGCGTCATCAAGAAGATAGCTGAAGGTGATTACACGGTTGTCGAGGCGGTGGCGCTGCTTGAGGAGGATGGCGGCGGTGAAAAAGAGCTTATTATGATGCAGAAATGGCCGGTGAGAAAGCCCCGTCCGTATAAACGGAGGTTTGCTGCCTCCAAACTGCTTATTACCGGTATGAGAATTCTCGACTACATGTTCCCGCTGGCGCTTGGCGGTAAGGCGGCGATACCCGGCGGCTTTGGTACCGGAAAGACGGTCGCCCTCCAGCAACTTGCCCGCTGGGCCGAGACGCAGATAAATATCTACGTCGGCTGTGGCGAGCGCGGCAACGAGATGGCTGATGTGCTGCACAGTTTCAAGAAGCTCAAGGACCCGAAAACAGGGAGGTTGCTGCTGGAGAAGGAGATATTTATCGCCAATACCTCCAATATGCCGGTGGTGGCCCGTGAAGCAAGTATCTTCGTCGGCATTACCATGGCGGAGTACTTCCGGGATATGGGCTATGATGTGCTGCTGGTCTGCGATTCGACATCGAGGTGGGCGGAGGCAATGAGGGAAATCGGCGGACGGCTTGAGGAGATACCCGGTGAAGAGGGCTTCCCGGCCTATCTGGGCTCGCGGCTCGCTTCGTTCTACGAGCGGTCCGGGCTGGTGGAGTGTCTGGGCAGCCCGGAGAGGAGCGGTTCGGTGACCGTGACCGGGGCGGTCAGCCCTCCGGGAGCTGACTTCAGTGAACCGGTAACCCAGAACACGCTCAGAATTGTGGACGCCTTCTTTGCCCTGGATACTACGCTGGCCAACAAGAGGCATTTTCCGGCAATAAACTGGCTGACCAGCTACAGCCTCTATGTTGACGGGGTGAAAGACTGGTGGTCCGAAATCAGCCCGCAGTGGGAGGCTACCCGGGCTACCGCCTTGAAGCTTCTTCAGCAGGAGGCTGAGCTTGAAGAGATTGTCCGGCTGGTTGGTCCCGAGGCACTGCCGGAGAGTGATAAGCTGATACTGACGGTTACCAGAATGATACGGGAAGACTTCCTGATGCAGAGCGCCTACAACGAAGTCGATACCTACTGCGTCCCGCTCAAGGCGCAGTTGATGCTGCAGACGATAAACAGGTTTTACGAGCTGGCCCAGAAGATGCTGGACTCAGGAATAAGTACTGCTGAAATCCGCACCTCTCCGATAATCCCCAGGATATCCCGGATGAAGAATATCCCCAATGATGAGGCCAAAGAGAGGATTAAGGAGTTGTGGTCGGAGATGGAGGCGAGCTTAGTCCCCCAGAGAGGAGGAGTGGTATGACACTGGACTCACTGTATGTAAAAGAGACAAAGGCTATCAGCCGTACCAAGGGTTCGCTGCTGGTTGCGGAGAGTATCCCGGGTGTACAGTTTAATGAGATGGTTGATGTGCGGCTTGCCACTGGTGAGATAAGGCGCGGTCAGGCGATAGATATCAGCAAAGAAGCGACCATTATTCAGGTCTTTGGCGGCGTCAGTGAGGTGGACCTGGTGGCAAGCCGGGTGAGGTGTAAAGGGGAGACCCTGAAGCTGCCGGTAGCCAAGGATATCCTGGGCAGGATATTCAACGGCTTAGGCGACCCGATAGACGGTGGGCCGGCGATAATTCCGGAGGACTACCTTGATGTTAACGGCGGACTGGTCAATCCGGCCGGCCGTGAGCCTCCCGCCGAATTTATTGAGACCGGCATCTCAGCGATAGACGGCCTCAACGCTCTGGTCAGGGGGCAGAAACTGCCCATATTCAGCGGCTCCGGGCTGCCCCACAACCGAATCGTGGCGCAGATAATCAGGCAGGCTTCCGTTAAGAAGACGGAAGAGCAGTTTGCCATTGTTTTCGGTGCCATTGGCATCAGCTATGACGATGCCGACTTTTTTATGCAGAACCTGGAGCAGACCGGCGCCCGGGAGAGAACGGTAGCCTTCATTAACACCGCCTCTGACCCGGTTATCGAACGGATATCAACCCCGAGGTTGGCCCTGACCGCCGGTGAGTACCTGGCCTGGAAGGAGGGCATGCATGTGTTGGTTATCCTTACCGACATCACCAACTATTGTGAAGCACTGCGCGAGCTCTCCGCAATGCGTGAGGAGATACCGTCAAGGAGGGGCTATCCGGGGTATATGTATACCGACCTGGCCACGATGTATGAGAGGGCGGGCCGGATTACGGGCAAGGAAGGGTCGGTGACCGTAATGCCCATTCTGACCATGCCTGACGACGATATCACGCACCCTATCCCCGACCTGACCGGCTATATCACGGAGGGGCAGATTGTCCTTTCCCGGGAGCTGGAAAGAAAGGGGGTATACCCGCCCATTGATGTTTTCCTCTCCCTGTCACGGATGATGAAAGAGGGCATCGGGGCTGGTAAGACCAGGGAGGACCATAATAACGTCTTTATGCAGCTCTATGCCGCTTATGCTGAAGGGTGTAACTTAAGAGAGATATCGACCATCATTGGTGCTGAAGCACTGGGGGAGAGGGATAGGGTATACCTGAACGTTGCCGACCGGTTCGAGAAGGAGTTTATCTCTCAGGGAGAGGTTACGAAAAGGAGGGTGGAGGACACCCTGGATATAGGCTGGGCGCTATTCTCAGCCCTGCCTGAAGAGGACCTGAAACTGATTAGCGAGGAGCTGATTAAGAAGTATCTTCCCAAGTACGCCAGAGAGGCTTAGCGGTAGCGGAATAGCATCAGGCAGCCAGGAAATGTCTTCCCGGCTGCCCGGGAGAGGTCTAGAGATAGAAAAATGCCACAGCTTATTAAAGTAACCAGACCGACCAAGATTGAGCTGATCAAGCTAAGACGCCGGCTTTCCCTGGCTTCCAGAATCCAGAAGCTCATCAAGGACAGGGTATCAATACTGGTCATGGAATTCCTGCAGATAGCCGGACAAACAGTAGAGGTGAAGCGGGGACTGCTCGATGATTTCTCCGCAATGTATAAGGCGCTGTCGCTGGCTGCCGGCTATCACGGTTATATTGCTCTGGAGAAGGAGTTCACCGCCAGCGAGGGCGGCCTGGAGATTGCTGCCGGCTTAAGAAATATAGGTGGGGTGAAAATCCCCGCTTTTGAGCTGAAGAAGACCCGACAGGCACTCAGGGGCTACAGTCTGATTGATACCTCTTCCTGGTTGGACCGCACCGCTGAGCTGTCGGAAAAGTGCCTGGAGGCTATCGTCGAGCTGGCTGAACTGCAGAGGAGCATGGCGCAGCTGGGTATGGAGATAAACCGGACGAAGAGGATAGTAAACGCACTGGAGTATTTGATAATCCCCAGCTTACAGGCGACGATAAAATACCTGAATATGAAGTTTGAAGAGAGGGATAGAGAGGAGAAGTCACGGTTAAAACGGGTGAAGGTACTGCTTGAGCGAAAATAGGCAGATGAGTGGCGAGTTACCTTACGACAGGATACTTCGGGAATATTTAACGGGTGAACTGAGGGTACTGAATGCCCACCTGCCCGGTAAGCAAAAATCGCTTGCCGATTTGTGGGATGAGGAGTACCCTCACGTATTATGTAATGACGGCAGCGTTCACCTCTTTAAGCGGAAGGAACTGAGATATCTGGACAGTTTAATAGATAGTGGTGAACGGAAGGCACTACTGCTGCCGATACTTATCGAAGTGAATGCCGGTCGAGGTGAAATGGCGGTACTATGCCCCGGGGAGGTGGAGAAGAAGGTGATACAGAAGGTCCTTGATATGCCGCTGGATGTGCGGGAAGGCAGGGTTACGATATATAGACCGCAGTTAGCCCTGGTACGGAAACGGCTGAAAACAACAACGCAGTATATCTTCTCCCCTCAGCTTTAGGGTTGTATCCTTCTATTGATGCTAATGTAGGGAATAAATGCCAGGCGAGCTGGCTTATTTGGTTATTGAACTCGATACCAAATATTGGTACGATATGATTGGAAGTTAGCCAGGATATGAAGTCGGGCCCCTGTAGCTCAGGTGGATAGAGCGCCAGCCTCCGGAGCTGGATGCGAGCGTTCGAGTCGCTCCAGGGGCGTTTCTATGGCAATTTTGGGAGGCTTTTCGGTGACGAATACGGCGGGACTTGTTGAGATTAGATGGCACGGTCGAGGCGGTCAGGGAGCGGTTACCTCTGCTGAACTACTAGCACAGGCGGCGATAAATGAAGGCAAGTATGCCCAGGCCTTTCCCGCCTTTGGTGCGGAGAGGAGGGGTGCCCCGGTGGTGGCCTTTGTCAGGATAGACAGTGATAAGCCGATACGGGTAAGGGCTGAAATTGAAGAACCTGATATCGTGGTGGTGCTGGCCGCAGACCTGCTGCGTGT
>DAOWDD010000126.1 GCA_030639215.1 Dehalococcoidia bacterium | reverse complement strand
TATCAATATGGGCAGGGTGGCCGGCGCCGGTATCGATAAGCATGTCCATACCCACGTCGTACCCCGCTGGCAGGGTGATGCCAACTTCATGCCGGTGATATCTGACGTGCGGGTGATTCCGGAGGCCCTGGCGGAGACCTTTGAGAAGCTTAAGGGGGGATTCTGATGAAGGTACTGATTACCGACCCGATAGCTCCGGCTGGCGCTGATATTCTCCGCCGGCATGCCGAGGTTGATGAGCGGCCGGGGCTTGATGCGGAAGAGCTGCAGTCGATTATCGCTGGCTATGAGGCGCTGATAGTGCGCAGTCAGACCAGGGTAACCGCCGGCATTATTGATGCCGCCAGCAGGCTGCAGGTCATCGGCCGGGCCGGGGTGGGGGTGGACAATATCGATGTCGAGGCGGCGACCCGCCGCGGCATACTGGTAGTCAATTCTCCGGAGGGGAATATCGTCTCTACCGCCGAGCATACCATCGCGATGCTGCTCGCCCTGGCGCGTCAGATTCCGCGCGCGCACAGCCTGCTCCACTCCGGGGTCTGGGATCGTAGCTTAAAGGGGGTCGAGGTCCGCAATAAGACCCTGGGCGTTATCGGGCTGGGTAGAGTCGGCGTCGAGGTGGTCGAGATGGCCAGGGGACTCAGGATGAACGTTATCGCCTATGACCCGATGGTCGCCGAGAGCCGGGCCGAGCGGCTGGGGGTGCAACTGGTTGAAATGGAGGCACTGCTGAAGGCGTCGGACTTCATCACGGTACACGTACCCCTGAACCCCACGACGAGGAAGCTAATCGGCAGGGGCCAGCTCAAACTGATGAAGCCGACCGCAATGGTTATTAACTGCGCCCGGGGCGGTATCGTAGATGAAGAGGCGCTCTACGAGGCGCTCGAAGAGGGCCGCCTGGCCGGGGCGGCGGTTGATGTTTTCAGCGAGGAACCGGCCCAGGACAATATCCTCTTGAAGTGTGAAAAGGTAATCACGACCCCCCACCTGGCGGCATCCGCCGTTGAGGCGGAGGAGAGCGCCAGTACCGATATCGCCGAGCAGGTAGCGGCAATCCTTAATGGTCATCCGGCCCGCTCCCCGGTGAATGCCCCGGTGATTTCCAGCGAGGCTATGTCGGTGCTCGGTCCCTATCTCCAGGTCGGGATAACAATCGGCAGGATTGCCGTCCAGCTAATCGAAGGGCCCTTGAAGTCGCTGACCATCCGCTACCAGGGAGATATCGCCAGGGAGGACACCCATCCCATCAAGGTGGCCGTCCTGGCCGGCCTCCTGGAGGCATTGACCGAGGAGCGTGTTAATATGGTTAACGCCGATATTATTGCCAGCAGCCGCGGGCTGCGGGTCAGCGAAGAGAAGGACACTACCTGCGAGAACTACGCTAATATGGTGACGGTAGAGGTGGAGACCAAAGCGGGCAGCACCCTGGTTGCCGGCTCCTCACTGCGGGGGAGGACCCACCTGACCCGGGTGAACGACTACTGGCTGGAGATAGAGCCGAAGGGCGACTATATGCTCTTCACCGAGCATGAAGACCGCCCCGGAATGATCGGGGCGATGGGCACCACTGTCGGCAATGCCGGCGTTAATATCAGCCAGATGCAGGTGAGCCGGGGCATCCAGCGCGGTGGTGGGGCGATGATGGTGCTCTGTCTGGACGACCCCGTCCCCGGCGAGTGCTACCAGGAGATACTGGCGATACCGCATATGCGCCGGGCGCTCATTGTGAAACTGGCCTCTTAGCTTTACTATTGTCGGGATTTTCTTTACACATAACACCCCTCCTGTATCCCACACATATCCGGGCTTGACTTTCTTCGCTGGTATGTTATCATAATATTATGTCATAACAATAAGTAAGCGAGGGAGTTATGAGCCGAACAGCACGATTGACAATCAGCTTACCGACAGACCTGATTGCATTTGCAGATGAAATAGCTGCGGAAAAGAAGATAAGCCGTAGTCGGGTTGTTGCCGCGTGCCTGCGGGAGATAGCTGATAAGCGTACGATAGTAGAGATGGAGGAGGGGTATCGCCTAATGGCTGAGGAGAATAGACGGTTAGCGGAGCAATCTATTCCTGTGGCACTGGAAACATGGCCGGAGTGGGGGAATAAGTCATAATGCAGCGGGGGGATATCTATTTGCTGGATTTCGGTATTCCCCAGGGTAGCGTGCAGGCGGGGGTAAGGCCGGCACTAATCATACAGAATGATGTGGGTAATCGTACCTCGTCCACAATCATTGTGGCCGCGATTACTTCAAGAGGTAAAAAGGGATACCCTTTTCACGTGGAGATTTCGGGAAGGGAAAGCGGGCTTCCTCAGGATAGCACGGTTCTCCTTGAGCAGATTCAAACCGTACCGAAGGCCCGGCTTGTGAAGAAAATAGGGGGTATAGATAGCCCGAAGATGCTGGAGGTTGATAAGGCTCTAATAATCAGTCTGGGGATTTCCCTCACTACAGAAGATATTTAAGGAGGTGTACCTTGAGCAGAGTAACGCTGCAAACTGGTCCCGGAGTCTTCGAGGTCCTGGCTAACGTCTGCCGCAGCCACCGGGAGGCGGTAAAGCAATTCGTGGAAAACTCGGCTGACGCCATACAGCAGGCGACTACCGAT
>DAOWDD010000157.1 GCA_030639215.1 Dehalococcoidia bacterium | reverse complement strand
TCCGGCTGTGGCGCCCGTTTTACCACCTACGAGCGGCTGCAAGCGGCCAGTCTCTTTGTGATTAAGAAGGACAAGCGCCGTGAGGAGTTCAGCCGGGAGAAGCTCATGTCCGGCATCCGCAAGGCCTGCGAAAAACGGCCGCTACCCACCGGCGCTATCGATAAGCTTGTTAATGATATCGAAGCCGAGCTTTACCAGCTGGGTAAATCTGAGATACCCGGTGCTGTTATCGGTGATATGGTGATGGAGGGACTAAAAAGGCTGGACCATATTGCCTACATCCGCTTTGCCAGTGTCTATCGAGAGTTCGCCGATATCACTGCCTTAAAGCAGGAACTGGATACCCTAATCGGTGATGAGGAGGCTAAGGCGTCCCAGCCGACGAGCCAGCTGCCCCTGCTCCCGGTTGAGCCGTCACTGGCGCTGGCTGGAGGTCACCGGAGGCGTCGTAAATGAATACTAAAAATGGACCGGAGAAGAGCACACACTGGCTGGACCGTACCCGGGTGGCCCGGGCCGTCTTTGCCGCCGCCGAGTCGATGGGTATTGCCGACCGTATACTGGTGGAGCGGCTTACCGCACAGGTAATTGAACGGCTGGAGCAATCGAGGCCGCCATCTGCCGCGGAACAGCCCCTGCCCGGGATGGAAGACCTGGTATCTCGGCCCCAGCGCAGGCCGCCGCGACTGCCCAGCGGGCCTGAGATTCAGGCCATCGTGGAGGAAATCCTGGCCAGCAAGGAACTAGAAGAGAAAGGTAAGGACTCAATGCAAAAGGAGGAGGTTGGACCCGAAATGAAAGCTACTACGGCCAAGCCGGAGGTGAAGTCGGTAAGCGGGGTCAGTCTTACGGAGAACGCCCTCCGTGTCCTGGAGAAAAGGTATCTTAAGAAAGATGCCACGGGCCAGGTTGTTGAGACCCCGGAGGCTATGTTCTACCGGGCGGCCAGGGCGATCGCCTCGGCTGAGCCTATCTATAACCCTGAGGCTGATGCCGGGGTGGTGGAGGAGGAGTTCTACCGGTTGATGACCAGCCTCCAGTTCCTGCCCAACTCCCCTACTTTGATGAATGCCGGGCGGGAGCTGGGACAGCTATCCGCCTGCTTTGTCCTCCCCGTTGAGGACTCAATGGAGTCCATCTTTGATGCCGTGAAGAACACCGCCCTGATTCACAAGAGCGGTGGCGGGACCGGGTTTTCCTTTTCCAGACTAAGGCCGGAGGACGATAGAGTCGGCTCTACCGGGGGTGTCGCCAGCGGCCCGGTCTCTTTTATCCGGGCCTTTGATGTCGCCACTGATGTTATCAAGCAGGGGGGGATGCGCCGCGGGGCAAATATGGGTATCCTCAGTATTGACCACCCCGATATTATGAGGTTCATTACGGCTAAGGAGGATCTTGCCTCCCTGACCAACTTTAATATCTCGGTAGCGGTGACCGAAAAATTTATGGAGGCGGTCAATGCCGGCACCGACTATAACCTGGTAAATCCACACACCAAAGAGGTAGCCGATAAGCGCAATGCTAAAGAAGTATTTGACAAGCTGATCAGTATGGCCTGGAAGAACGGGGACCCGGGCGTTGTCTTCATTGACCGCATTAATGATGACAACCCTACCCCGCACCTGGGCAGCATTGAAAGCACCAACCCCTGTGGCGAACAGCCCCTGCTCCCTTACGAATCGTGCAATCTGGGCTCGATTAATCTGTCCCGGATGGTAAGTCTCCAGGAAGGGGCCTGCCAGATTGATTACCCCAGGCTGGCGGAGGTAATCAGGACGGCGGTGCGCTTCCTGGACAATGTAATCGAGGTCAATGAGTTCCCCCTGTCTCAAATAGAGGAAATGACCCAAAAAACGAGGAAGATCGGCCTCGGGGTGATGGGCTTTGCCGATATGTTAATCAGGCTGGGTACTCCCTATGCCTCGGAAGAGGCGCTGGGGGTCGCCTCCGATATTATGCAGTTTGTCACCGAGCAGTCGGCGAAGGCCTCGGAGGAGCTGGCCGGGGAG
>DAOWDD010000076.1 GCA_030639215.1 Dehalococcoidia bacterium | reverse complement strand
CGCAGGATAATGGATACCGCCGGGCAGGTGGAGCGGTTCAAGCGACGTTACAAACTGGAAGGGTAGCAAGAGGCGTTTTCGTGATATCAGGGGCGGCTTTACTGAAGCTGCTCCTTTCTTCTTTATTGAGGGTTTATTGAGGGGTCATTGTTTTGATGAAGAGGTTTAATTACGGTGGTCAGGCGGTTATTGAGGGGGTGATGATGCGGGGGCGGAGGGTGGTAGTGACGGCGGTGCGCCGGCCTGGCGGCGGAATAGCTCTGGATACTCAGCCACTGCCGGCTATCTTGACCAGCCGGGCGAGGAAGGTCCCGTTAATCCGGGGTATTCTGGTCTTGATTGAGACCATGTTGCTGGGCATTAAGGCTCTCGTCTTCTCGGCTGAGGTGTCCACGGAAGAGGAAGAGGAGAAGCTCTCGGGCCGGGCCACCGGGGGGATAGTCGCCGGTTCAATTGCTTTTGCTGTTGCCGTGTTCTTCATTGCGCCCCTTTTCCTGACCAGAACACTGGATAGCTATATTGAGTCCTCCATCGTGTTCCACCTGGTAGAGGGGTTTATTCGCATGGCTATCTTCCTGGCTTACCTCAAAATACTGACCCTGATCCCCAGCCTGAGGCGGATATTTGCCTATCACGGTGCTGAGCACAAGGCAGTGAATGCCTACGAGGCCGGTGTCCCACTGGAGCTGGAGGCGGTCAAGAAATGCAGCACGGCGCATACGCGTTGTGGTACCAGCTTTCTGTTTGTGGTTATGATTATCTCTATCATTGTTTTTGCCCTTATCGGGCGGCCTTCGCTGTGGCTAATGGTGCTGTCGCGGGTTGCCCTGGTCCCGGTTATTGCCGGGCTTGGCTATGAGGTCACTCAGTTTGGTGCCCGGCATACCGGCAGCAGTTTTATCAAGGCTTTTCTGGCTCCCGGTCTGTGGCTGCAGCGGATGACGACCAGAGAGCCCGATGATAGTCAGCTTGAGATTGGCATATCAGCATTAAGAAGAGCCGTCGAGATCGACCAGCTTGAAGAGGAAGGTTAGGCTTCCTTAGGGGTTATTGGACGCCAGGTCTTACCCGGTAAGCTTCTGAAAGAAGCAGGTCTTATTGCCGGTGTGGCACACCGGGCCGGCCGGTCTTCCCTGAAGTAGAATGGTATCGCTATCGCAGTCCTTCCAGACTGAGACTACCTTGATGTAGTTGCCCGAGGTCTCCCCCTTGTGCCATAGCTTCTGTCGGCTTCGGCTATAGAACCAGGCATCGCCACTGGACAAGGTCAGGCGAAGCGCTTCCTCATTCATATAGGCCAGCATCAACATCTCGCCACTATCAGCGTCCTGGACTATCGCCGGGACAAGCCCCTTTTCGTTAAACTTCACATCAGTTATCGAACTCACCCCCTTATCTGTTTTGGTAGCCCCTCCTTTTTTCCTGGCAAGAGAGGGGAAGCATGGATTTTGCCGTGGTTTTGCAAGCCTGCTCCGGCTGTCTCATCGGGATATAAAAGGGCTTTACCTTATTGGCTGATGGTAGCCAGCGCCTGTTTCAGGTTGATGTCCCTGGTATAGAGCGCCTTACCGATGATAGCTCCCTCCACGCCGAGTTGATTTAACATCCTGAGATGATTCAGTGATGAAATACCGCCGGCGGCAATAATAGGTAATCTAACGGCATTGACCAGCTCGGTAATGGCGCTGAAGTTTGGCTCGGTAAGGGTGCCGTCACGGCTGATATCGGTATGGATAAAACGCTTTACCCCTAGCTCGACCATTGACCTGGTAAACTCTATCGCCTTTAGCTCGGTCTCCTGCTGCCAGCCGTGTATTGCGACATGCCCTCTCTTGGTATCAACACAAACAATAATAGACTCACTGAAACTGCGGCATGCTTCTCTAACTAGCGTCGGGTCTTCTACGGCGGATGTGCCCAGGATGACGCGCTCTACGCCTGTTTTAAGCAGCTGTTCTATCACGTCCAGGCAGCGGATGCCGCCGCCTACCTGGGTGGGCACTAGCAGAGCGCCGGCTATTTCAGTGATAATATCCAGATTACAGAGGCTGCCGGCGGCGGCGCCATCGAGGTCGACAATATGCACTCTCGGTGCTCCCATTGACTGCCACTCCAGCGCTACCTCTACCGGGTCATTGTAGAATACCGTTTCCTGCTCATAATCGCCTTGATAGAGCCGGACGCACTTGCCTTTTCTGATATCTACCGCCGGGATTATCTCTATGGTTGCTGTCTCCTTCCCGCTGCTGAATTCCCCGTTATTTGTAGCCATTATCATACCATAAAGCTGCTGTCGTATTAAAATCCGTTCTCTCTGGCTAATTGCCTTGACATGGTCAGTTTGGATTGCTAGACTGTCATTGCTTGTTCTGTTAACGGGAAAATTTGCCTTAGTACTGAACGTCCTTGGGATGTAAGGAATAAGCTCACATAAGGGAATCACTTATTAACCGAATGGTCTAAAAAGGGGGTGTATTAATGAAGATTACATTGAGTGTGATTAAGGCTGATGTTGGTGGTTATGTGGGGCATTCTGAGTCTCACCCTGCTGTTCTGGCTAAGGCTGAAGAGTGTTTGGCAAAGGTGAAGCAGTCCGGACTACTGATTGACTATCATGTGACCAAGTGCGGGGATGACCTGAACCTCATCATGACCCATCAGCAGGGTGAGGAGAGCGAGAAAATACATAGACTGGCCTGGGACACCTTCGTCGCCGGTACCGAGGTGGCTAAGTCCTTAAAGCTTTATGGTGCCGGGCAGGACCTGCTGTCTGATGCCTTTTCGGGCAATGTTAAAGGGATGGGGCCCGGAGTAGCTGAGATGGAGTTTGAGGAAAGGAAGGCGGAACCGGTCATTGTTTTTATGGCGGACAAGACCTCATCGGGGGCCTGGAATATGCCGCTGTACAAGATGTTTGCCGACCCCTTCAATACCATCGGGCTGGTGATTGCCTCCAATATGCACACTGGCTTTGCCTTTGAGGTGCACGATGTTAAGGAGCATAAGAAGATAATCTTGAATACCCCGGAGGAAATCTACGACCTCCTGGTCTTCATTGGTGCCCCATCGCGTTATCCCTTGAAAGCGGTCTACAGCCGGTCGGCCGGAGAGATAGCGGCGGTATCTTCCACCCAGAAGCTCTCTCTGATTGCCGGTCGTTATGTCGGTAAGGACGACCCGGTATGTATTGTTCGCGCTCAGGGGGTATTCCCGGCGGTGGGGGAGGTGCTGGAGCCGTTTTCCCTGCCTCACCTGGTGGAGGGATGGATGCGCGGTTCACACCATGGTCCTTTTATGCCGGTATCTATACCCGATAGCATTCCCTCCCGTTTTGATGGGCCGCCCAGGGTGACGGCGGCCGGTTTCCAGCTTGCCGATGGTAAACTGGTGGGGCCTCGCGACATGTTTGCCGACATCTCCTTTGATAATGCCCGTCAGCAGGCAAATGATATTGCTGACTATATGCGACGCCACGGTCCTTTCGAGCCGCACCGTCTGCCCCTGGAGGAGATGGAGTACACTACCATGCCCGAAGTGGTAAAGAAACTGGAGGGAAGGTTCACCGAGCTTGCCTGAGTGGATGGTAAGGGCTGCTCGGAAAACGCTTCGATATTAAAACAGGCGAAAGAGCGCCTTCAGGCTCGCACCAATATTAATAGTGGAGGTGAAACAAATGGCGTTCTATGTTATGCTCACTACCTTAACTGACGAGGGAAGGAGGACGATAAAGGCGCATCCCCAGAGAATTAAAGAGGTGAATAGAGAGGTCGAGTCCATGGGAGTTAAGATAACAGCCCAGTATGCTCTGTTGGGCCCGTATGACTTTGTCAGTATCCTGGAGGCCTCGGACAATGTTACTGTGGCTAAGGTAGCTACCGAGCTTGGCTCAAGAGGTACGATTCAGACGATGACCATGGCTGCGATGACCCTCAGCGAGTTTTGTGGTAATACCTAAAGAGAGCCACCTGTCCGGGGACTTGTTGCATTATCTACTCCTGGCGACGAACAACAAGGCTAAGGTGCG
>DAOWDD010000103.1 GCA_030639215.1 Dehalococcoidia bacterium | reverse complement strand
CGCTCTATGTCGTAGAGAGCGAAGGCAATATCCCCCGCTACCTCATGGAATAGCCCCAGCTCTTCCGCATCTTTTGCCAGTTCAAGCGGGACGGATACGGACAGAAGCCCGTAGACCTTTCCACCATGTTCAAGACGGACAGTCACCCCTCCATTGCCAGCATACTTGTCTGAGATAGGGCAGTCAGTGCACATTGAGGCCAGGTCTTCAGTTACCACGGCCTCCGATTGCTTTAACGCAGTCTGCCCGCAGGCGGGTAGCCTGCCCTGCTTCAGGCGCTCAACCATAGGCAGGAAATCTTTACCCAGCCCGGACTCGGCATATTCGGTAAGCTTCCCGGACTCATCCAGCAGGGCAATCCAGACACTATAATAGCCGCCGGGCCTCAGTGAGGCTCTTGCAGACACCCTTGAGCAGCTTCTCACGGTCCCTCTCTTGGGTAATAAGCCGGTTGACGTTGCGGATGGTGCGGATGGTACGGAGTACCAGGTTTAGGTGCCGAATCTTCTCCTCCGCCTTCTCGTGCCCGGTGATTTCCGCCTTCAACTCAGCCACCTTTTGCTCCAGCTTGGCAGCAACTCGCTTTGTGCTTTATGCTCAATCGTGGTTTGGACTGCTCCAATGCCTGACTGCTCTACCAACAAAAGCATTCTTTTGAATCTATAATGCCCGGATAGTGAAGTAATGCCAGGATATTCTTAACTTACCCCCAGTTGTAACCCTTTATCCCCTTCTTGTCAAGATATATCGGGGGGGTATTTGCAGATGTTTAGAAAATGTTTAGATTCGGAAACCAGGAGCCAGCTCAAAAGTTCTGTCTATTGTAACCCCTATCTCCACATTATTTTGCCGAGCCCTCGTTTTCAGGACAATCAGTGCGGCAGCAAGGGCCGGAATCCGACCGGGACGGCCTATTTGAGGACCCGGCCAATTACATCCAGCAGGTCCTCTTTCTTGAAGGGCTTGGTGATGTATTCGTCAGCACCTACCTGTTTACCCAGCGCCCGGTTCAACTGATGGCCTACCGCAGTGAGCATGACCACCGGAATTGCCTTAGTTGCTTTGTCTGTCTTGATTCTATGGCAGGCGGTATAACCATCCGTCCCCGGCATCAAGATGTCCATAAAAATAAGGTCCGGTTTCTGGCTGCGGGCGATATCTATCGCCTCCTGTCCGTCACTTGCCTCAAGAACAATATAGTGCTTCTCGAGCATACCTCGCAAAACTACCCTGATATTCTGCTCATCATCAACGACAAGTATTTTCCTGGTATCCATGCTATCCTCCCTTCTCACGGCTTTTTTACTGACAACAGATAGGAACAACAACTAAACCCAAAATATATCGGGTTTTGGCAGGTGTTAAGACATACCCTCCAGTTCACCGCGGTATTTGATATCCGGAAACCTCATTACTCGCTATCATACGACTGCTGGCTTACCCCGCTTACAGACTGAAGCAGCCGGTCCAAATCGACCGGGTTGTTGGTCTTTGACACAGCTTCTTCCCGAGCAATTACACCCCTGCTGACCAAATCCACCAGTGCCTTATTCAGGGTCTGCATACCCTCCCGGTTGCTGACCGCTATGTTGCCGGACAGCTCCAGGAGCCTCTCGTCACGGATGAGCTTCCTGATAGTGGAATTGGCAATCATAATCTCAAGGGCCGCCGTCCGGCCGCCACCGATGCAGGCGACGAGGGTCTGCGACAGCACCGCCTCGATTACCTGAGACAGCTGGAACCTGATTTGCCTCTGCTGAGCGGGGGGGAAGACATCAATGATGCGGTCAACCGTCTGCGTGGCATCAACCGTATGCAGTGTACCGAGCACCAGGTGCCCCGTCTCAGCTGCCGTAATAGCCGTCCTTATTGTATCCAGGTCACGCATCTCCCCGACGACAATGACATCCGGGTCATGGCGCAGGGCATGCTTCAAAGCGACCGGGAAGGACTTTGTGTCATCACCAAGGTCACGCTGCCGGATGAGGCATTTCTTATCGCGAAACAAAAACTCAATAGGGTCCTCAATAGTGATAATATTACGGTTACTATTCTCATTGAGGTAACTAATCATAGCAGCCAGGGTGGTGGACTTACCGCTGCCGGTGGCACCAGTAGTCAGGATAAGCCCCCTCGGCTTGAGAATAAGCTCCTTGCAGACCGGGGGTAGTCCCAAGCCATCAATGGATGGGGCCTCAAACGGCACCATGCGGAAGACAAGGCTCATAGTACCCCTCTGCTGCATCACGCTAACCCGAAACCGAGCCAGGCCGGGAATACTATAGGCAAAATCCAGCTCGCACTCAGCAAGGAAAGCGTCCCGCTGCTGCTGGTTAGTAATCTGTTCAAATACATCGCGGACATCTTGAGGTGTAGCTGGCGGCTCGTTTTCCTGCCGCACCAGCTCCCCATCGACACGGAGCACGGGCGGGCTGGGCACCTTGAGGTGCAAATCAGAGGCCCCCTTGTCCAGCATCACTTTGAGCAGGCTATCGATATCCATAACATCACCCCAGGCCTCCAGCCAGCCATACCAACCGGCTTATGCTCCGGTCAGTCAGCGGCAGGAACCTCTTTCTTTATCCTGAGGAAGGCATCGGCTACCTCGGGGGCAAACTGGGTCCCCTTACCACGCTCTATCTCAGCACAGGCGGTTTCATCACTCATCGCCCTGCGGTAGGGACGCTCAGAGGTCATCGCATCATAGGTATCGGACACCGCCAGAATCCTGGCGCCCAGTATTACCTGCTCACCGGACAGCCCATCGGGATAACCGGTGCCATCATAGCGCTCATGGTGGTGGCGTACCATAAGGAGAATCTCCCTATCCTCCACAATGGGGGTTATGATACGCTCTCCCAGTTCAGAGTGGCCTTTTATACGTCGAAACTCATCATCGGTAAGCCGGCCCGGTTTATTCAGTACCGACTCTCTTACCCCTATCTTACCGATATCGTGAATCTGTCCAGCCAGGCGCACCTTCTCAATGTCTTCCTGCGGCAAGCCTAACTCCGTGGCGATAGTTACCGACGTTGCGGCGACCCGCTCGGAATGGCCGCTGGTGTAGCTATCCTTGGCCTCCAGGGCATAGGCGAGGGCGGTCATTGAATTCAAGAATGACTGGCGGATTTTCTCCGCCTGCTCG
>DAOWDD010000100.1 GCA_030639215.1 Dehalococcoidia bacterium | reverse complement strand
TGGATATGGAAACCATCAAGGCTACCAATGACGCCGCCACTCAAGGACAAAAACCCGACCTGACCGTCCTCCTCGATATACCCACCGAGGTAGGGCTTACCCGCAAGAAGGGCAGCCGGCGAGACCGCTTTGAGCAGGAAGAGCTCGCCTTTCACCACAGGGTGAGAGAGGGCTACCTCAAGCTGGCTGCCGGTGAACCCGAACGCTGGCTGGTGGTAGACACCACACAGGACAAAGAGAAGGTAGCCGGAATCATCTGGCGCAGGGTAAGCCAACTACTGGGTAGAGAAAGTGACTGAAACAAAGATGACCGGGAAGCGAGTGGTCGCAGCGATGAGCGGCGGGGTGGACTCTCTAGTGACGGCCGCCCTGCTCAAGAGGGCCGGCCATCAGATAAGCGGCATTTATCTAAAGCTGTGGGCAGGCCCCGGGCAGGAAGAAAATATCGCAGCCCTGGGAGATGCCTGCCGACGGCTGGAAATCCCTCTCCAGATACTCAGCCTGGAAGAAGAGTTTCGGAGCCTCGTCATCGACTACTTCTGCCGGGAGTACCGCCGGGGTCGGACACCAAACCCCTGCACTACCTGCAATCAAAGAATAAAGTTCGGGCTGCTGCTCGACAGGGCACTGGGAATGGGAGCCGACTACCTGGCTACCGGCCACTACGCCCGAATCGAGTCCTCGGGAAGAGGCTATCATCTACTCAAAGGCACCGACCCGGCTAAGGACCAGTCCTATTTCCTCTACCGGCTGGGGCAACGGGAGCTAAAGCACCTGCTCTTCCCTGTCGGCAGCCTCCATAAATCTGAGGTGAGAAAAATGGCCGCCCGGCGAGGTCTGGCTACCGATAGCCCCCGGGAGAGCCAGGACATCTGCTTTATCCCGGGTAATGACTACCGTTCATTCTTAACCGGGCATATCCCCATGAGGTCCGGAGACATCACCGACACGGAGGGCAGCATCCTGGGCAGGCACAGCGGCCTGGCCTCCTACACCATAGGACAGAGACAGGGACTGGGCTTAAGCTCAAAGGAGCGGCTTCACGTGCTCAAGCTTGATGCCGCCGCCAACAGAGTGATAGTCGGCACTAAGGACCAGCTCTTAAGCAGCAGGCTTACCGCCAGCAGCCTGAGCTGGGTCAAGGGAGCACCGCCACAGGAGACAGTCAACATAACGGCTAAAATCCGCTACGGCTCAGCCGGGGCAGCCGCCAAGCTCTACCTCAAGGATGATACCACCGGGGTCAGCTTTGATAAGCCCCAGAGCGCGATTACCCCGGGACAGGCTATCGTTTTCTACCGGGGCGACGAGGTGCTGGGCGGGGGTATAATAGAGGGAGAGGGGAATAAAGAGGGTGATAGATAGCCCTGAGAGACCATCCTTTATCGAGGAAGAAGGGCTGCGGGCGGGGGGCTACCGGCTTATCGCCGGCGTTGATGAAGCCGGCCGGGGCGCCCTGGCCGGTCCGGTAGCTGCTGCCGCCGTCATCCTGCCCCCCCGGATAGACACCCCCTGGCAGGACGAGATAAGAGACTCCAAGCAGCTAAGCCCGGCCCGCAGGGAGTACCTTTTTCAGCATATCAAGGAGACCGCCATCTCGGCAGGCATCGGGATGGTGCCGCCTGAGATAATCGATGCCCAGGGCATAGTTAAGGCGACAAAGTCTGCCATGAAAATGGCTATCGAGCGGCTTTCACCGGCACCCGACTGCCTTCTTATCGACTACCTGCTCCTCCCCGAGGTGCCCCTGCCGCAAAAGGGAATCACCAACGGCGACCGGCTGTGCTTCTCCATTGCCTGCGCCTCCATCATCGCCAAGGTGGCCCGGGACCGTTTTATGGTCCAACTGGACAAGGCCTACCCCGGCTACGAGCTAGCCAAACACAAGGGCTACGGGACAAGGGAGCACCTCTCCTGCCTGTGCCGGATGGGAGCCTGCCCTATTCACCGCCGCTCCTTCAGGCCGGTCAGGGAGGTAAGCGAACAATGAAGCGCCGAGATACCGGCATTCAGGGCGAAAAAATAGCCCGTGACTTCCTCAAAAAACGGGGCTATCACATCCTGGAGACCAACTACCGCTGTCCCCGGGGAGAGATTGACATCATCGCCAGACACAAGGACTACCTCGCCTTTATCGAGGTAAGAACAAAAAGGAGCCTCGACTTCGGCAGCCCGGAGGAATCAATCACCCGGGTCAAGAAGGAAAGGTTGAAGATGACCGCTCTGCAGTACCGGCAGAGCCACTGTAATCTGCCCCCGCTATGGCGTATTGATATCGTAGCGATAGAGCTGGACGAAAAAGGCAAGCCGTCCCGCATCGAGCTTATCGATAATGCAGTGGGTGAAGACTAAGGCATACCTCTACCGGATAAAAAACACCGCTGGTATCAAACCCCATCTCTAATATCCGCTTTACCCCCTACTTCCAGCTATGTTAGAATGAGCCGTCAGGAACTATGAATATGGCTCCACCGCAAGCTCTGCCACAACAAATACTGCGCATTATCGACGCCAACCTGAACCGCGCCAGTGAGGGGCTCCGTGTCCTCGAAGACGTAGCCCGCCTGGTGCTTAACGACGCCGCTATAAGCGAGCAGCTAAAAACGATGCGCCACAGGCTGGTCGAGGGTGACCTGGCATTTAACAAACAGCTCATCGGGGCCCGAGACGCTGAGGGCGATGTCGGTATCAACCTTAAAGCACCGGGACAGGCAGAGGAGAAAGAGCTGCCGCTGGTGCTGGTGGCTAACTCAAGGAGGGTACAAGAATCGCTTAGAACCATCGAGGAGCTTGCCCGCAGCGGTGAAATCAGCCCCAAATTAGACTCAGAGAGCTTCAAGCAGGCCCGGTTTGAGCTTTACTCAATAGAACAAAAGCTGCTCTCCCGCTTGCTGCGGCAGGACAAGGCAAAACGTATCGGCGGGCTCTGCGCCATTATTGACACCCAGGCCCTCAAAGGGCGCCGCCACCCCGAAGTGACCGGGCAGGTAATCCGCGGCGGGGCCAGGATAGTCCAGCTAAGAGACAATGTCCTGCCCAAAAAGGAGCTGCTGCCTATCGCTATCGAGCTTAAGGAGCTATGCGCCGGGCACGACGTGCTCTTTATCATCAATGACCACCTGGACATCGCTTTAGCCAGCGATGCCGACGGGCTGCACCTGGGACAGAATGACCTGCCCATCAAGGTAGCCCGCCG
>DAOWDD010000113.1 GCA_030639215.1 Dehalococcoidia bacterium | reverse complement strand
CCTGCGACCACCCTGGCCAGCCCCTTGAGTGGTCTGGCCCAGAGTCCGGCCCGCCGCTCAATCTCGTCCAGAGGAGCGGCAATCATACGCCAGACCGGAACCTTGCTTACTGCTTCACATTTCAGGTAGTGGATCAGGGTAGCCGCCAGACCGGCCAGCCCTATCTTATCGATCCTTACCGCCCGCGCCAGCGGGTGTTTCTTTAATCTGTCTATCAGTTCTTCCCTACCGACAACAATGCCGGCTTGAGGACCACCCAGGAGCTTATCAGCGGAGAAGAAGACCAGGCTGGCACCAGCGGCGATGCTCTGTTGTATCATTGGTTCCGGGTCAAGACCGAACTCGGCGGTGTCCAGCAGACAGCCGCTGCCGAGGTCATCAAGTACGGGGAGGTTATAGCCTTTGCCCAGCGCTACCAGCTCCTCAAGGGTAACCAGGTGGGTGAAGCCCATCAGCCTGAAGTTGCTTAAGTGGATGCGCATCAGCGCCGCTGTCCTTGGGCTGATTGCCTGTTCATAATCGGCAGTATAGGTACAGTTGGTGGTGCCCACCTCAACCAGCCTGGCTCCGCTCTGGTGCATTACATCGGGGATGCGAAAGCCGCCGCCAATCTGTACTGCCTGGCCCCGGGAAACGAGCACCTCTTTCCTTCTGGTCAGCGCGCTAAGAGCGAGCAGCACCGCTGAGGCATTGTTGTTTACCACCAGCGCTGCCTCAGCCCCGGTGAGCCGGCACAGCAACCGCTCAAGGTGGCTGTTGCGTGACCCCCGCCGGCCACTGTCAAGGTCGAATTCCAGATTGGAGTAGGCGCTGGCGACCGTGTTCATAGCGGCGGTGGCTTCCTCGCTGAGTGGGGCGCGGCCCAGGTTGGTGTGAAGTATGATACCGGTGGCGTTGATTACCGGGCGCAGGCCTGGCTTTATCAGGGCGTAACCCTGAGCGATAATGGCTTCTACTATATCATCAAGGGAAGGGCAGGGCTTACCAGCGGCGATGGCCAGACGTTCTTGCTCAAGGTGGTCGCGTATCAGCTCCACGAAGAACTCGTGGCAAAGCTCCTCCTCAAGCTGCCTTAAGCGCTCGTCAGAGGTCAGTCTGTCCACACCGGGCAGGTGACGAAACTCCTTGTCCATTATTCTCTGCTCTATTCTAATACATCCAGCCTCCTTTTCAAAGGCGGTGTACTTGCGCTTAGCCTTGATATTTGACAAGCCTTTTTTGTTGCGGTATATTTACGAGTATTGTGATAATAAAATTCAGGACAGGCTGGATAAAGCTATGAAACTCTCGACCAGGGGACGCTATGCGGTGCGGGCGATGCTTGATTTGGCTCTCCAATCGGGGGACGGCCCTACCCTGATTAAGGACATCTCGGAGAGACAGCAGATATCGCGCCTGTACCTGGAGCAGCTCTTTACCCGGCTCAAGGCAGCCGGTCTGGTCAGGAGTGTTCGTGGGCCCAGGGGTGGGTTCATGCTGACCAGGCCGCCGCGCGAGATAAGATTTAGTGATATTGTGCAGGTGATGGAGGGGTCGATGGCACCGGTAGAGTGTGTCGATGATGTGAGATTCTGCTCGCGTGCCGATTCCTGCGTGACCCGCCGGGTATGGGCCGAGGTGAAAGAAGCAATAGATAGAGTGCTTACCGCTACCACTCTGGAAGACCTGGTCGAGCGGCAGGGGCGGAATGGGGTTGAGAACCTATAAATAAAAGGTGTAAGCTATACACTGTCATGGAGATAACAAAGGTGAAAAACGGACTGTTTAGAATAACTCTACCGTGGCTGGTGGTTGCCTTGCTGGTACCGCTGGCAGCGGTGGCGTTTACCGCCAAGCCGGCTTATGGCTGACCGGGCGACGATGGGTGGTCAGGTGTGACGACCAAGATTATTACGGTGGATGTCAGTCCAAGCGGCGGCGGCACCGTCGAAATAGACGGATTCACTCCTGATGAATACCCCTATGATTTTGAAATCGAGAGTGGTATCACCTTCAAGATAGAGGCGGTGACGGAAGACGGCTACCACTTTGTCGAATGGGATACCATTGGTAAGGATAATCCCAAAGAAGTGGGTGTGATCCGGGATATGTGCATCACCGCCCACTTTGCCGCCGACTCTAATGAGTTCATCTCCGAGGATAAGATAATCAGTATTACTATTCCCGATGGGGACACCGCCCTGGATGGAGAGGGTAACCCGCTTACCGATGTAGAGTTTGTCGCTATTGAAAGTGTACCTTACCCGCCTGAGAATGCCAATATTATTGGGTTACCTTATCAACTGGGACCCGACGGGGCTACCTTTGACCCGCCAGTTACCCTGACCTGGAGCTACGACCCGACCGATATCCCCGACGGGGTAGCTGAAGAAGAGCTGGTAATCGCTTATTATGATGAGGGTGCCGGCGAGTGGCAGGAGCTGGAGTTCGAGGTTGACCCTGAGAGCGATACCCTTAGCGCTTATATTGACCACTTCTCTACCTTTGCCGTGATTGCTTTTTCTGATTCGCTGCCTCCTCCACCAATAACCTCTTCGTCGTCTTCTCTGCCAGCTACCCCTTCGCTTCCTCCACCAGTTACCCCAACGGCGCCGGCTGCTTTTACCTTAAGCTCACTGAGCATCTCCCCACCCGAGGTGAGCGCCGGTGAAGCAGTGACTATCAGCGTTTTTCTGGCTAACGACGGTGAAGCAGACGGTAGCTATACCGCAACCCTCAAGATAAACGGGGCGATAGCAGAAACAAGGGAAGTAAGCCTTATCGGCGGTGCCAGCGAAACGGTAACCTTTACCACCTCTCAGGGTGAGTCCGGCACCTACTCGATAGAGGTTAACGGCCTACCCGGTTCCTTTATCGTCAAGGAGGGGGCTTCACCGCTCATCGTTGCCGTCCCGGCACCGCCAGGCGAGCGGAACTGGTGGCTTACCCGTGGTGTTATCATTGCTATCGCTGCTGCTATTGCTATCCCGCTGGCAATCAGGTGGTGGCGCAGAAGGGGTGACTGCGGCTCACTCGGCGACTATATCTCAAT
>DAOWDD010000140.1 GCA_030639215.1 Dehalococcoidia bacterium | reverse complement strand
CCCTGAAGAAGAAAGACAATCCTTGGTGATTGCTCTCTTCGGCCTTAACCCCATCTTGCGATATCGCAGCCCCTGTGCTGCGGTTTCGGTCTGATTTTTCGCGAGCCGGTCTATTTTAGGTAGTCCGCTAGCGATGAAAGAGGGTCGGTTTGTGATAATGTGGGATCCCCAGTATGAGAAGATGCCACGCGGGGAGCTGGATGATTTACAGCTCGAACGCCTCCAGCAGAAGGTCAGGTATGTCTATGAAAGGGTCCCCTTTTATCGAGCCAAGTTCCAGGAGGCGGGGGTAATCCCCCCGGATATCAGGTCACTGGATGATGTGACCAGACTGCCCTTCACTGGCAAAGACGATGTCAGGAATAACTATCCCTATGGTCTGATGGCAGTACCGCTCTCTGAAGTGGTGAGGGTGCATGCTTCCTCCGGCACTACCGGCAAGCCGATTGTGGTGCCCTATAATGCCAATGATATCGATATTTGGTCTAACCTGATGGCACGCAGTCTGACTGCAGCCGGGGTTGAGAGTACTGACGTTATGCAGAATGCCTATGGGTACGGTCTGTTTACCGGGGGACTGGGCTTTCATTACGGGGGAGAACGGCTCGGTGTGACGGTTATTCCTGCCTCGATTGGTAATACTAAACGCCAGGTAATGCTTATCGAGGACTTGGGTACGACTGTGCTTGCCTGTACACCCTCCTATATCTTCGTTCTGGCCGACGCAGCGCAGGAGATGGGGGTTGACTTAGCCTCTACCGGATTGAGGCTTGCGGTGTGTGGGGCTGAGCCATGGACGGAGGGTATGAGGGCTGAAATTGAGGCCAGGACAGGACTAGCCGCCATCGACTTCTACGGACTGACCGAGCTTATCGGTCCCGGAGTGAGCTGTGAGTGCCAATACCAGAATGGTCTGCACATCTGGGAAGACCATTTTCTCGCCGAGATAGTCGACCCGGGGACGGGACAGCCGCTGCCCTACGGTAGGCCAGGCGAACTGGTATTGACCACCCTGACCAAGGAGGCAATGCCGATGATACGCTTCAGGACTCATGACCTGGTTACCCTGTATCCCGAGGCTTGCCGGTGCGGTCGTACCATGGTCCGTATGTCCAAGGTGCACGGCCGCACCGATGATATGCTCATCGTCCGCGGCGTGAATGTCTTTCCCACCCAGATCGAGAGCGTGCTGCTCTCGGTAGAGGGGGTAGCACCTCATTATCAGATAATTGTTGACCGCGAACATCACCTGGACGATATCGAGGTCTGGGTCGAAGCCTCCGATGCTGTTTTCAGTGATGAACGGCGGGTCCTGGAGGAACTGGAAGATAGGGTGCGCAAGGAGATGAATAGCGTTCTCGGTATTTCGGCAAGGATAAAGCTGGTCGAGCCGGGTACCATCACCCGCACTGAGGGTAAGGCGAAACGGGTGGTCGACCGCCGTGAGCTCTGGTCTTCGAGCTAGTTGACCCTTTCCAGGGAGAGGGAAAGAAGCAATAGATAGAGTGCTTACTGCTACCACCCTGGAAGGCCTGGCCGAGCGGCAGGGGCGGAATGGGGTTGAGAGCCTATAAATAAAAGGTGTAAGCTATACACTGTTATGGAGATAACAAAGACGAAAAACGGACTGTTTAGAATAATCCTACCCTGGCTGGTGGTTGCCCTGCTGGTGCCGTTGGTAGCGGTGACGTTTACCGCCAAGCCGGCCTATGGCTGAGGGTGTAGTGGGGGGTCGTCAGGTGCGACGACCAAGATTATTACGGTGGATATCAGCCCAAGCGGCGGCACCGTCGAAATAGACGGGGATGCCTCGGATGAATACCCTTATGATTTTGAAGTCGAGGGTGGTAGCACCATCAAGATAGAGGCGGTGCCGGAAGAAGGCTACCACTTCGTCAACTGGAGCGGAGAGCCTATCTGGGATGAAGAATCAGCCAGCAGTGAGAACCCCACAGAGGTGAGGGTTATCAATTCAATGGATATCACCGCTCACTTTGCCGCCGACTCTAATGAGTTCATCTCCGAGGATAAGATAATCAGTATTACTATTCCCGATGGGGCCACCGCCCTGGATGGAGAGGGTAACCCGCTTACCGATGTAGAGTTTGTCGCTATTGAAAGTGTACCTGACCCGCCTGAGAATGCCAATATTATTGGGTTGCCTTATCAACTGGGACCCGATGGGGCTACCTTTGACCCGCCAGTTACCCTGACCTGGAGCTACGACCCGACCGATATCCCCGACGGGGTAGCTGAAGAAGAGCTGGTAATCGCTTATTATGATGAGGGTGCCGGCGAGTG
>DAOWDD010000169.1 GCA_030639215.1 Dehalococcoidia bacterium | reverse complement strand
GGCTCAAGAGGTACGATTCAGACGATGACCATGGCTGCGATGACCCTCAGCGAGTTTTGTGGTAATACCTAAAGAGAGCCACCTGTCCGGGGACTTGTTGCATTATCTACTCCTGGCGACGAACAACAAGGCTAAGGTGCGTGAGTACCGGAGCCTGCTGCAGACTCTCCCCTTCAGGCTGGTTACTCTGGCGGAAAGGGGTATTACCCTTGAGGTTGACGAGGTGGGGGAGAGTCTGGAGGAGAATGCCAGGCTAAAGGCGATGCTATTATCTGGCGAGAGCCGACTGGTAGCCCTGGCTGATGATTCCGGACTGGAGGTTGATGCCCTGGGTGGTGAGCCGGGCCGGCTGTCGGCGCGTTATGCCGGTGAAGGGGCTTCGGATAGGGACAGGGTCAACTATCTACTGTCCAGGCTCGAAGGTGTCCCCTGGGAGAGGCGTTCTGCCAGCTTCCGCTGTGTTATTGCGGTCGCCACGCCTGATGGAAGGCTGGGGTTTTGTTATGGCGAGCGCCGGGGGCTGATATTCCTTGAGCCAAAGGGAGAAGAGGGCTTCGGCTATGACCCTATCTTTTACCTTCCTGAACTGGACAAGACGATGGCCCAGTTATCACTGGAGGAGAAGAATAGAATCAGTCACCGGGGGCAGGCAGCCAGTGAAGTGCCCCGGGTGCTGGCGGAGTTGGGGTTATGACCGGGCTTTATGATTCTTTTCAGCGGCCGATAAATTACCTGCGTATTTCGGTAACCGACCGCTGTAATCTGCGCTGTGTCTATTGCATGCCGGATGATGGTATTTGCCAGATGTCCCACGGGGACATTCTTACCTATGAGGAAATCTACACCATAGTCCAGGTGGCGGCTGAGTTGGGCATAACTAAGGTCAGGCTCACTGGTGGTGAACCACTGGCGAGGCTGGGGCTGGCTGAGCTGGTACAAATGCTTGGGCAGCTGGATGCGATTGATGATATCTCCCTGACCACGAACGGGACATTACTTAGCCGTTATGCACCTGTGCTAAAGCGAGCGGGCCTCAAGCGGGTCAACATCAGCCTGGACACTCTTCGGCCGGATAGATTCAAGCGTATTACTCGTGGTAGTTATGATGTTGCTGATGTCCTTGGGGGTATTGATGGTGCCAGGTCGGCGGGGCTTAGTCCGGTGAAGATTAACGTGGTAGTTATGGCCGGTATTAACGATGATGAAGTCCTTGATTTTGCTGGTAAGACTATCGGAGAAGAGTGGCATGTGCGCTTCATTGAGTTTATGCCTACTGCGGGGGTAGGTTATAGCCCCTCACGTTTTGTCCCGGTCAGCGAGATACAAAAACGTCTTGAGCAGTTAGGCGAACTGGAACCATGTCTACCCCACGTTGGTAACGGACCGGCTAGGTACTTCCGTTTTCCTGGTGGCCGTGGCACGGTTGGTTTTATTAACCCGGTTAGTGAGCATTTCTGTTTCCATTGTAATCGGCTGCGTCTTACAGCTGACGGAAAGCTCTGCCCCTGTTTACTCTCTGATGATGAAGTGGACCTAAAGCAGCCCCTGCGTAGCGGTGTATCTTCATCGGAGTTGAAGCAGTTGATTGTCACGGCGGTAAGCAGTAAGCCGCTGCGTCATCATCTGCCTGAGGGGGGTCTGCCCGAAGGCCGCCCAATGACTCAAGTAGGGGGTTAATTTATGGAAGAA
Organism: Dehalococcoidia bacterium; assembly: GCA_030639215.1. GTDB lineage: Bacteria > Chloroflexota > Dehalococcoidia > Dehalococcoidales > UBA5760 > UBA5760. Next base: position 79 of record DAOWDD010000169.1, on the reverse strand, counting down.
CTGACTCACCTAGATGCCCAGGGTCGTCCTAAGATGGTGGACGTTAGTGCCAAGCCTGATACCCAGCGTGAGGCAGTCG
>DAOWDD010000074.1 GCA_030639215.1 Dehalococcoidia bacterium | reverse complement strand
TTGCTGTCTGGACACCATCCCGGTTGGTCACATCGATAAGATAGATTTTTCCCATTAGTCCCCTCTCCTGCCATCTGATATGGCTAAAACACAATCAACTACTCAAAGAAAGCCCATTATAGCATAAAGCCCGGCCGCAGTTAAATGGAGAAACCAGGCAGCGGCAGGTACCCGGCGGCTACCTGAGCTTTTCCATCACGGCATCAGCCACCTGTGAAGTACCGACCGCGGTACCAGGCACTCCCCGTTTCAGGTCATAGGTAACGTTCTTACCCTCGGCGATGACCCCGGCTATCGCCCGCTCCAACCTGCCGGCAGCCCCCCCTTCCCCGAGATGGTGAAGCATCATCACGCCGGAGAGCATCATAGCCATAGGGTTAACTTTGTTCAACCCGGTATACCCGGGGGCACTACCATGCGTCGGTTCAAACAGGGCTATCTCATCACCCAGGTTAGCCCCGGGGGCCAGGCCCAGTCCTCCCACTAGGCCGGCGCAGAGGTCGGAGAGCAGGTCGCCGTAAAGGTTGGGGGCAACCAGTACATCAAATTCGTGCGGCTTCTGCACCAACTGCATATTCATGTTGTCCACAATCTTGTCCTCAAAATCAATATCAGGGTACTCTCTGGCTACCTCCCGGGCCACGGAGAGAAACAGCCCGTCGGAGAACTTCATAATATTGGCCTTGTGTACAGCAGTTACCTTTTTGCGATGATTTGCCCGGGCATACTCGAAGGCAAACCGGACAATTCTCCTGCTGCGCATCTCGGAAATCACCTTGATGCTAAGGCCTGAGTCCGCTCTAACCGTCTCAGCTTTAGTTTCCGAGATAAGCTCTATCAGCCTGGCTGCCTCAGGGGTGCCCTTTTCAAACTCGATACCGCTGTAGAGGTCTTCTATATTCTCCCGCACCACCACAATATCAACGTCCTCGTAGCGTGAGGGCGCACCGGGATAGGACTTACAGGGACGCAGGCAGGCATAAAGGTCCAGGCCCTTACGCAGGGCGACATTAACGCTGCGAAACCCGGAACCAACAGGTGTGGTAACCGGTCCCTTAAGGGCTACCCGGTTCTTCCTGATGGACTCCAGCACCGATTCGGGAAGTATGGTGCCCAGGGTATCCTGAGCAGCAGCCCCCACACAGGCCATATCCCAGTTAAAAGCGACACCGGTAGCTTCCAGGACCCTTACTGTAGCCTCAGTAATCTCAGGTCCTACGCCATCACCGGGGATGAGAGTAATCCGGTAGGCCATCAGACATCCACCCTCCTCACTTTTCCTCAGTTAACTACCCGTCTACAATCTAAAGTCGCCATACTTCTCAAGGTAAGGCAAAAGCCCTCCTTCATTAAGAATATGGAGCATTATCTCGGGGATTTTACTAAAGGTAAGCCGGCTACTATTGGTTACGTCCCGGATGGTACCCGCTTGAAGGTCTATCTCTAATTCATCACCGTCATCAATGCTATCGGTATCGCATAACAAGACGGGAAGCCCCAGGTTGATAGCATTCCTGAAGAATATCCGGGCTACCGACTTAGCCAGTATCGCCCGCACCCCAGCCATCTTGATAACCAGAGGGGCATGCTCACGGCTGGAACCAAGCCCGAAGTTGCTGCCGGCAACGATAAAATCCCCCTCTTTTACCCTGGTGACAAAGGTGGGGCCGGCATCTTCCATAGCATGCTTAGCCAGCTCAGGAAGATTACTCCTTAGGTAAGCAAACCGGCCCGGTATAATCTGGTCGGTTGAGATGCTTGAGCCAAACTTAAAGGCACAGCCCGTAAGCAATTCTAAACCCCTCCTTTCCACTTCAGCCCGGAAGCTACTTACACAAACTCCCTGGGGTCAGCAATCTCTCCCTTAAGCGCGGTGGCGGCGGCCGTAGCCGGACTGCCCAAATAGATGAAAGCCTCCGGGTTACCCATTCTGCCCCTGAAATTACGGTTAGCGGTAGACAGGCAACTCTCTCCAGCACCCAGCACTCCCTGGTGGAGGCCGAGACAGGGTCCGCAGCCCGGTGGCAGAATAACAGCTCCAGCTTCAAGCAGGGTCCGAATATAGCCAGCCTCCACAGCCGCCAGCAAGACTCCTCGTGACGCCGGGGCAACTACCAGCCGGGTCCGGGAACAGCATCGCTTACCCTCCACAATCTTAGCCGCCACTGCCAGGTCATCGAGACGGCCGTTAGTACAGGTACCAATAACCACCTGCTGAATCTCGGTCCCCCTAAGCTCCCTGGCCGGAGCAGTATTATCCACAGTGTGGGGCCTGGACACCATCGGCTCAAGCTCAGCTAGGTTAATCTTGATAGTCTCCTCATAGATAGCAGACTTATCAGGTGAGAGCGACTGGTAGTCACTACCACGCCCCTGCGCCGTCAGGTAGTCCCTCGTCGTTTCATCGGCCGGGAAAAGTCCGACCTTAGCACCGGCCTCTACCGCCATATTGGCCACAGTGAGGCGCTCCGGGACGCTCATCGTGCTCACGGCATCGCCACCAAACTCCAGTGCCTTGTAGGTGGCACCATCGGCACCAATCCGCCCAATCAAGTAGATGATAAGGTCTTTAGCATAGACACCGGGAGAGAACCTCCCTGACAGCACCACCCTGATGCTTTCCGGCACACGGAGCCAGGTCTTGCCCAGACCGAGGGCAACCGCCCCGTCCGTAGAACCCATGCCGCAGGCAAAAGCCCCCAGGCCACCAGCAGTTACCGTATGAGAATCGGTACCGAGAATCAAATCACCCGGTCTGGCAAGAGACTCAGCCACTATTTGATGGCAGACGCCGTCACCAACGTCGGAAAGAAAACAGCCGGTCTGCCGGGCAAATCCACGGAGGAAGCTATGGTCATCGGCAAGCTCGCGGTTCGGACTGGGAGCGGCGTGGTCCAGGAAGAGGACAGCCTTTATTGAAGCAGCCGGGCGCTCAAAGCCGGCGGCCTGGAACTGCCGCACCGTCAACGGTCCGGTAGTATCCTGAACAAAAACCAGGGCGACTTCAGCGATGACAATATCTCCCACCCTGGCTTCACCACCTGACCTGGCACTCAATATCTTTTCCGCCAGCGTTCTACCCACAGTTAACCCCAATTCCAAGTTCTTGCGCCTGGTAAAGAGTCGTCATGGCTTAAGGTGATAACAGCGGTTCTCCGGACAGCACCAGCAGCCGGGATAAAGCACAGAATAGATAGAGGCCTCACCCTGACTTTTGCTCCTGTTCCCCGTCCCTTAACCTATGATAATTGTAGCAACAAGACACCTTTGACGCAACTCCGGATGCTGGCCTAACGCATTGTGATATACTACCTTTCCCCTTTGTCACTGCCAGCCGAAGGCGTGGCAAGCTCGTCCCGGATGAGTTTTCGGAGATTGCCTCGTCGCTTCGCCCTAGCCATAGCACCAGCCAATATGATATTATTTGTCGTCTGGGGAGGAAGATATGACATACGGATATGAGATAGACGACCTGGCCAAGGAAGAGTGCTGGCGGATGTTCCGCATTATGGGGGAGCTGGTGGAGGGTTTTGACAAACTTGCCGGTATCGAGCCGGCGGTAACGATATACGGTTCAGCCCGGCTCAACCCGGATGATGAGCTGTACGCACAAACAGAGGAAATAGCCTATCGCCTGGGACAAATAGGCTTCTCCATCATAACCGGCGGTGGCCCCGGTATAATGGAAGCAGCCAACAAAGGAGCGCTTAAGGCAGGGGTTACTTCGGTCGGGCTGAACATTGACCTGCCCGAAGAACAGCTTTGCAATGCCTACACGACAAAGTCAATCACATTCAGTCACTTCTTTGCCCGCAAGGTCATGTTGGTAAAGTACGCTACCGCCTTTATCATAATGCCCGGTGGCCTGGGCACGATTGATGAGGTAAGCGAGGTGCTGACTCTGATGCAGACCCACAAGATAAGGCCCTTCCCGGTAATACTCTTTAGTAGCGAATACTGGAAAGGGTTTCTGGACTGGCTGCGGGGCTCCGCCCTGGTCAGAGGTTTTATCTCTGAAGATGACTTCAAGCTACTAAGGGCCTGCGATACCATTGGCGAGGTTGTTGAGGCCGTCCAGAGGTGGTATCTGAAGCAAGAAATTACGGGTAGGGATGCTTTACCAAAGTAACCGTTAGATCA
>DAOWDD010000093.1 GCA_030639215.1 Dehalococcoidia bacterium | reverse complement strand
TAACGTTATCATAGGCTACCGGTTGCGCCCAGAACCACTTGCCGGCCTCAACCTCGGAACGCCATCTCAGGCTGCCATCAGCAGCATCCACGGCGTAAATGTGCCGGTCAAAGGAGCCGAAATAGACCGTATCGTTATAGACCAGGGGCGTCGAGACAATAGCCCCCCCAGTTTCAAAATGCCACTTTTTAGTGCCGTCGGCAGCATTAAGAGCGTAGACTTTTTTGTCAAAAGAGCTGACATATACCGTCTCCCCGCTAACCACCGGGGTCGACCAGACCTTATCACTGGTCTGAAATTCCCACTCCTTACGGAGATCATCGGCACTAAGGGCATAGACCTTGCCGTCATTACAGCCAAAATAGACCCTGCCCCCGGATACAACCAGCCCGCCAACTATAGGCTCAAGGTTACCATCAGGGGGATACACCCGATCCCGATAGCCTGAGGCAGAACTAACGGTGTAAACCCTGCCATTATAACCGCCGACATAAACCAAATCCCCATCTGCTGCCGGAGTACTGTAGACAGCCACCTTCGCTTTCGAGGTCTCCAGAGGGCAAGCCGGCCATAAGGGATTACCGTCCGATTTGTTCAGGCCGACCAGTTCCCCTTCGAGAGAAGCGACAAACAGGACGTCATCAGTTACTGCCACCCCCGACCAGCCTATCGGCGTTGACCTTATAGCACACCCGGAAAAGAGTAAGCCACCGAGAATGAGGATAACTGCCAGCAGAAGCAACAGCTTGCCCGGTAGTATCTTATCTTTAATCTGCACCTATCTACTCACTCCCCCTGAAAACATCATTTATTGGGCACCGGGTCATAGCCACCCGGGTATAGAGGATGACAGCGGGCTATCCTCCTTGCTCCCAGCCACACCCCCCTAAAAACCCCAAATCTCTCAATAGCCTCATAGGTATATTGAGAACAGGTCGGGTAATAGCGGCAGGATGGTGGCCTGGTCGGCGAGATATGCCCCTGATAAAACCTGACTAATGTTAAAGCTAACTTCTTCATACCCCTTTAGCTAACTGAGGGCTAGCCCTCTGCTCTGCTATTCTCAGTAACAGGCCTTGTTGACGAAACTTTCTCTTCAACCATCCTTAGCAGGCCAGCCCTCAACAGTAAATCTCTAACTGCTTTACTGAGGCTATCATAATCAATAGCGGCCGTTGCCGGACGAGCGATGACAACAACATCCCACGCCATCTCAATTGATGCCACGCGCAATATTTCACGGAGCAGGCGCTTTACCCGGTTTCTGGTGACTGCCTTACCTACCCGCCGGCTGATCGAGAAACCATACCGTGATAAAGCAAGACCGTTAGGTAGAGCCTTCACCACCAACAGACTATTCGCCCACGACCTCCCCTCCCCATAAACTACGGCGTACTGCGCCGGCTTTCTAAGCCACCCTTCACCCCTCATATCCCCACTCCTAACCAATTTACCAAGAAAGAGGCTATTTATCAAGAGAAGACCGAGCCTCTGCCTTATAGCAGCCCCTTCCTGCTCACCACTCCAAAGAAAGCAGTGGTAATCTCAGGTTTCCTGGACAGTGTCATTACCCCAAAGAAAATATTTTTCTTAAGTCAAGGAGAAACAATGAGGATAATGCTCATAAGAAGAGGATACTAAATGGTATCTTGAGAGGTGATACTTGCGGTATCATACCACAGTCAATCTCTTCCGATCCTTAAGCCGCCTTGCTTTTAAGACAGCTCGCCCCCCCCGCGTACTCATTCTCGCCAGAAAGCCATGCTCACGCTTCCTCGGGATTCTCTTTGGCTGATAAGTCCTTTTTGGCACTTTAACTCCTAGAATAAGCTGAAGTAATTATACTTACCTTGTCTCTTACCTGTCAACTATTCACTTAAGCCAGGATATTGCCCCGGCACTTTCGGAAGTACGCAGTCCCCTATATTTTGGCTCGACCTCCCCTTGACAAATAAGGGCTAAAAATGGTAGATTTAGCAGTAATTAGCAATCTCAGGCTTAGACTGCTAATTGGAGTAAAAGGGTACAAATGTTATCCATAAGAACAGAGACGATACTCAAGTCCATAGTAGGGCAGTATATTGTGAGGGCGATACCGGTAGCTTCACAAAGTATTGTCAGTGACCATGAACTTAAGGTAAGTCCGGCTACCATCCGTAATGAGATGGCAAACCTGGAACAGGAAGGCTACATCAGGCGTCAACACCACTCGGCAGGAAGCATCCCCTCAGACAAGGGCTACCGCTACTATGTAGAATCGCTGGGTGAGATTGAGCTTCCCTTGACCGAGCAGCGGATGATAAGCCATCTCTTCCACCAGGTAGAAGGGGAACTGGAGGAATGGTTAAGGCTAACCGCTAAACTCATTGCTCAACTGGCGCAGAATATGGCTATCGTTACGCTACCCAAGCCGGTGAATTGTCGGTTCCAGTACCTGGAACTGGTCGCTCTCCAGGACTCGCTGGCACTAATCGTCCTTGTCCTGCGCGGCGCCAGGATAAAGCAGCAGCTAATAACCTTTGACCAGTCCATGTCTCAACCCGAGCTCACCACTATCGCCAACAAACTGAATACTGCATATTCCGGCCTGACCTGCTCACAGATTCTGGCTAAGGAGATAGAACTCTCCCCTGTTGAAAAACAGCTAACCGACTGCCTGGTAAAGATTATGCAGGTTGAATGCGAGCAAGACTATGAGGAACCCTACCTTGATGGCCTGCACCTGATGTTCAACCAGCCGGAATTTGCTAACAGCCAGCGGCTGCAGTCCTTGATGGAACTCATCGATCAGCGAAGCATCCTCAGGATTATCGCTCCGGAAGGACTGGCTAATCAGGGAATACAGGTAGTTATCGGTAGGGAAAATAAGGCGGCTGTCATTCAGGACTACAGCGTGGTCATCGGCCGATACGGTCTGCCCAATGAAGCGACAGGTACTATCAGTATCATCGGGCCTACCCGAATGCCCTACGCCCGCGCCATTTCTGCCATAAGCTACCTTTCTTCAATACTGAGCAGCCTGGCCGGCGAGCTGTACGGAGAAGAGCCGCCCCATCCTGACGATAGTTGAAAAGAGAGGATAAGGCCATAAAACAAGAGGCAGATACAAAGAGCGTTAAAGAGAGGCAAAGCCTCTCTTATGCAATCCGTCCCCCTTCTCCTTCAAAGGAGAGGGGAACACAGGGGGTGAGGTAGATAAATAACCAAAGTGCAGGCAACTTCTTAGTGGAGGGAGTGAATAAGTGTCTTTGCGGCGATTAATCGTTAAGATATCGCTCCTTGTGGTTATGCTTCTGGTGCTTATCAGCGGGCTAAC
>DAOWDD010000033.1 GCA_030639215.1 Dehalococcoidia bacterium | reverse complement strand
GGTACATTCGGAAGACTCCAGGGGAAAATCGCCGTATGTGGCCGGTTTGGCGGTAAACCCGCGCTGGAAGTAGTCAATGGCTCCTTCGACGACCATCTCCTGGCAGGCGCGAATACACTTACCGCATAGTATGCACTTGCTCAAATCCCTCTCAATAAAGGGGTTTACTTCCTCGATAGTGGCCATCTGTGGTAGCCTCTGCAACTCTACCAGACCGATGCCCATATCGGCGGCGATCTGGCGCAGCTGGCAGCGGTTGCCTTTGTCACATACCAGGCAGGAATCAGGATGGCTGGCCAGCATCAGGTTAACGATGGTCTTGCGGTGTGCGATAACTCGTTCGGAGTGGGTGTTGATTACCATTCCCGGGGCGATCGGAGTAATGCAGGAGGCGAGGAGCTTGCCTTTGCTCTCATCCTCGACGGTACAGATGCGGCAGGCGCCAATCGGGGTCAAATGGGCATCGTAACATAGTGTCGGGATATCTATTCCCGATTCCTGTGCCAGTTCCAATACGGTCATTCCGGGATGACCGCTCACCTCTCGCCCGTTAAGGCTAATAGTGATAGTATCCAGCTCCAGCCCTCCCTCTAAGGGGATCAGGTGAGTTTTGATTTCCTTGGCACGGCGCTCAGGTAAACCGATTTTGCTTGTAGCTAGTGGTCGTGATTATATAACAAAATTTCCCACGCTGTCAAGAGGGTTAGCATTCTATTTTTTTGGGCATATTATGAGGTCAGGCTGGGTTGGCTTTTCCTCCTCTATGGTCTGAACCTGTCTGACCTCTTCAGGGCATTAGATTGTCTAAGCGCTTACTTTTTCAGGTTTTTCTCTATAATGTCAAATAGCTCCTCTGGACTGACCGGCTTTTCAATGTAGTCCTCGGCTTCTAGCTGGAAGCCCTTGCTGACCGGAATGCCGGTGCCGGCCCTCCTCTCGGCATAGCTGGTCAGCATTACCACCGGTATTTTGCTCAGCTCGGGGTCCTTCTTGAACTGTTCGGCAGCGGAAAACCCGTCTGTTCCCGGCATTATGATATCGAGGAGGACCAGGTCGGGGCTCTCGGTTCTCGCCTTTTTCAGCCCTTCATCAGCCGCGAAGGCGACGATGACCTCATAGGGCTTACTCTCCAGGATGGTCTTGGTTGCCTCGATAAAGTCAGGGTCGTCGTCAATAAGTAGAATTTTGGCTTTCTTCTCCATACTTTCTTACTCCTTTCTTAAGTTTGCCAGGCTTGCCCGACCTGATCTAGACTTCTTGTTTTCTTTTGATAAGCTTCTTGGCCCTTGCCAGCAGGATATCGGGAGAGGCCGGTTTCTCCACATAATCATCCGCACCCAGCGCTACCCCGGTCTCCAGCTCATAGCGTCGGCGGCTGTCCTTCTCTCTCACTGCGGTTTGAATTAGAATGGGCATCTCGCTAAACTCTGCCCACCTCGGGTCACGAAGTTCTTTCATTACACCAAAGCCATCCATCTTGGGCATCAGCAGGTCAAGAATCATCAGGTCCGGTTTTTCCGCCTTAAGGCAGGCCAGTCCTTCTATCCCGTCTTGGGCCGTAATCACCTGGTAGCCCCGGCTCTCAAGGACCATAGTTAGTGCGTCGAGAACATCAGAGTCGTCATCGACTACCAGTATTTTCTCTGTCATTTTGTCTCCTGCATCATTATAATATTAGTCCAGGCAATAGTCCAGCCCGTTAGATAATTTTGAAGGTGAGCGTCCTTCTCTTCCCTGAGTATGGTGTCGAAGCCACTGCGCTACCTGTCGCCTTGAGCTGCTCTGGGGACTCCAGTGCTGCCATAAGTATGATGGTGGTCTCAGGTCACCATAGCTGTCATGATTTTTCTTTGGTAATTTTTCTTCCCTTTTTCGGTATGGTGAAGGTAAACCGGGATCCCTTTCCGGTCTCCGGGCAGGGGCTCTCCGTCCAGATATCTCCGCCATGGGCTTCAATAATGCCCTTGACGATGGACAGCCCAAGCCCCGACCCCTTCGTCTTGACGTTACTGGCGCGGAAGAATTCATTAAAGACCTGAGCCAGCTCCTCCTTCGGAATGCCGATTCCGGTATCGGAGACCTCAAACCGGACGGCGTTCGGGCTGTTCACTATCCTCAATTTGACCGAGCCACCCGGGTCAGTATAGGTTATCGCATTGGAGATTAGCTGAGTCAGTGCGTTTTGCAGGCGGGTACTGGCGACATACAAATGGGGTAGCTTTTTCGGCATATCGACCTCCAGCTTAAGCCCCTTTCTTTCCGTTAGAGTGTGCCCCATCTCGACAGGACCGTCAACAATCGTTTTCAGACGGACCTCCTCCATCTCGGTCACGAGCTGTCCGGCCTCGATCTTGGAGATGTCGAGGAGGTCGTTGATTAGTTCCAACAGCTGGGCGATTCTCGTGCTGCACCTTTCCAGTATGTCAGTTTGCCGCGTGCTCAGCTCACCGGTAAAGCCGCCGAGCAGCGCCCCGAAGTAGGTCTGGACTGCGGAAAGGGGGGCCTTCAGGTCGTGGGCAGCCATAGATAGGAAGTGAAAGAGGTTCTGCCTCTCATTGGCCAGCCTGGAGAGGTCAATATTGCACTGCTGGAGGTTCTCGGTAGCTACTTTCCTCTCATTGACCAGGCTGGAGAGGTCAATATTGCATTGCTGGAGGTCATTGCTGACCGCCTCGTGCCGTCTGGCCTTCTGCAGGGCTAGAGCGCCTAAGCTGGCTACGCCTTCCACGAATCCGGTCTCCTCCTCGGAGAATTGCCGCGGCTCGGCGGTAAAGACCCGCATCATACCGATTACCTCATTTTCAAAGACAACCGGGACGGCCAGGATAGAGGCGATCCCCTCTTTTTTCATATGCCAGCGGTACTGGACATTCTTATCTTTGGTGGCATTTAAGACTAGCACTGGCTTGCCCTCCAGGGCCTGGGCGAGGCCTTTTTCAGTGGACAGGGGCCCTTTCTTGACAAACCAGTCACTGAGCCCGTAGGTGGCGCTGTGTACCAACTGCTTCTTATCCGGGCTTAAGAGCAGCAGGGAGGAACCCTTGGCGTTGACAGCCCGGGCGGTGCTTTCGACAATAGACTTGAGCACCTCATCGGTTGACAGCGAGGAGCTAATGCGCTTGGTTACCTCAAAGAAGACCTGTTCGTATCTCATGGGACGCTTTCCTATTGCTTGCGGCGTCTTCCTTGATGTTAGATCTACCCGGGCAGTTTTTCAACCCCGCAGCGTCGCTGCCAATGGTGGCGAAGTCCGATGACAGATACTATAAATGACCGGGCACTCGCTGTCAAGCCCCCTGGACCTTGTAGTCGCCATTCTGTGAGACTGGTGCGGGCTTGATTTATGTCACTGGAAGTGGTAAAAAGTGGGTTAGGCGTAGCGGGCTGGCGTTGGTGGCCGGCATAAATATCATCGGTTTCCCGGGAACGGGGTATGAAAGACACGGATAAAACAAAAGAGCGACTGATAGGTGAACTGACTACACTCCGGCGGAGGGTCGTTGAGCTGGAGACGGCGGAACAGACCCCGCAGAAGCTGGCGCGTGTGTTAAGAGAACGTATCAAGGAGCTTCAGGGTATCTATGATATTGCCCAGATTGTTGACCGCCCCGGTATTATGCTGGACGAGATATATCAAGAGGTCGTCGCGCGACTTCCCGGCAGCTGGCAGTACCCGGAGACCACCTGTGCCAGAATCACGATTGGCGGCCGGGAGTTCAAGACGGATAACTTCCGTAAAACGGAGTGGCAGCAGTCTGCGGAGATTGAAGTGAACGGTGCCCGAGTTGGCGTCATCGAGGTCGATTATCTGGAGGAGCGACCGGAAAGTGATGAGGGGCCCTTCCTGGAGGAAGAGCGGATATTGATAAATGTCATTGCCGGGCGACTGGGCAGAATCATCGAGCACAGGCAGATGGAGAAGGAGCTAAGGGAGAGTACGGAGAAATACGAGACCCTGATCAAGAACATCCCGGTGGCGATATACTCTGCCTTACCCGATGAGACAGCGACGATGGTCTTCATCTCTGATAGATGGCGGGATTGGACCGGATACTCTCCGCAGGACTTCTACCGTAACCGGCGGACATGGCCGAAATCCGTTCACCCTGAAGACCTAGCCAGGGCCACCAAGGCCTATGTCGAGGCCTATCAGAAGAAGAAGGAGTATGTCTTCGAGTACCGGATAGTCCATAAAGACACCGGGCAGGTGTACTATGTGAGGGATCACGGTATCCCGATTAAGGACGAGAAAGGCAATGTAATAAGGTTTGATGGCATAATAACCAACATCACCGAGCACAAGCAGCTTGAGGTAGAGAAGGCTGAACTGGAAGAGAGGGCACAGGTCACCAGCCGTCTGGCTTCACTCGGCCAGTTGGCGACCGGTCTTGCCCACGAGATAAACAATCCCCTGACTGCTGTTGTCAACTGCTCCTATGTACTGATGCAGAAGGACCTCCCTGAGGACGTCGGGAAGAATTTAAAGACCATCTATCACGGGGCGCAGCGGGCCGCTGACATCGTGGGTAGGCTACTTGCCTTTGCCAGCCAGCAGGAGCCGGAGCGGACCTACACCGATGTTAACAAGCTGGTTGAGGCTGCCATCACCCTGCGCGCTTATGAAATGGAGGCCGCCAGTATCAAGGTTGCTGCCCGGCTTGCCCCTGACCTGCCCCTGACAATGGCTGATGCTGGTCAGCTCCAGCAGGTGTTCCTTAACATCATCCTGAATGCTGAGGTGGAGATGAGACTGGCCCATGGTGGGGGGAGGCTCATGGTTAAGACCGAGAGGGCGGATGACGGGATACGGATAGCCTTCAAGGATGACGGGCCAGGGATAGCCAGGGAGTACCTAGCGCGGATATTTGACCCCTTCTTTACCACCAGGGAGGTTGGTCAGGGGACTGGCCTCGGCTTGACCCTCTGCCATCGGATTGTTACCGAGCACGGCGGCCGGATATATGCCAGAAGCCGGCCGGGTAAGGGGGCTACCATCATTGTTGAGCTACCGATAGTTGTTGAAGAGAAACAGCCGGGGCGGGTTGGACCATCTGCAAGGGGTGAGCAGGCGGCTCGGCGGGAGCCAAGGTATCGCTGAATTATTAGAATCTTTCGACTTGTGGCCTTAGCTCTGCTCAAACTCCAGCCATAGGACCCGCCTGGTGCTCTTGGTGACCTTTACCCTATCATCTATGCGCCAGCCGACCACCCACAGTATCTGCTCGTGGGAGCAGACCAGGGGGACTCGCCCTCGCCAGGCGGCGGGGATTCTGGCATCAATCATAAACTCGCCCAACTTCTTGGGCTGGCTCATCCCCAGCGGCTGGAACCTGTCTCCTCTTTTGCGGCTGCGTACAAACAGCCTATCGCCGGTCCTGTCCCGGTCGAGGCAGGCGCTAAAGGGGTTGTCTCCTTTTTCCGTTGCCAGCTGCTGCCGGTCGATGACCTCCGCATTGATGCGCCAGCCGGGCAGCGTCATCTCCCCTGGTAGATTTAGTGGCCACTCGCCATTCAGGGTGGGGAGGGGGGATAGGGCCGAGGGGTCTTCACTGAGCAGGTAGCGGTGGTACTCTATCGAGAAGACCAGGCCGCCGGGTAGACTAAGCCTTTTCCCGGCCGGCTTGGTCAGGGCCCCTATTATATTTTCAATATGGCGTGTCTCGATATCTTTGAGGTTGCCCAGCAGCCTTTCGAAAGCCATTCGTAAGAGGTGTCGCTTGAGAGCGGGGGGCAGCTTGAGAAAGCCTTCCTTGTCCAGGGTAATCGTGTTCTCCTGACTCCGGGCAATTCCCCCCCATAACCGTTTGCCTTCTTCCTCCAGGAAGGCGACCTCACTGGCGGCAATGCG
>DAOWDD010000106.1 GCA_030639215.1 Dehalococcoidia bacterium | reverse complement strand
TCTCGCTGCTTGAGGTCTGCTTGATAAGGAGTGCCCTGATACTATCGCTTATTAGCAGAATCTCGAAGATTCCGGTGCGGCCGAGGTAGCCGGTATAGGAGCAGGAGGCGCAGCCGGTGCCGTAGTGGAATTTCGTTCTCTTCTCTGCCATCTCCCTTTGGTATACCGTTTGCTCCATCATTGGTGCTTCAATAAGGTGGCTGCAGTCAGGGCAGATGCGGCGTACCATCCGCTGCGCAACGATACCGATAACTGACGATGCTATCAGGAAGGGCTCCACATCCAGGTCAATGAGACGGGTAAGCACACTGGCGGCATCGCTGGCGTGGATGGAGGAGAGCATCAGGTGCCCGGTCAGTGCCGACTGGACGGCGATACTGGTTGTCTCGGCATCGCGTATCTCGCCGACCATTATGATATCAGGGTCAAGACGAAGTATCGCCCGCAGCCCCCTGGCAAAGGTAATGCCCGCCTGAGGGTTGACCTGAATCTGGTTAATGTCGCGGAAACGGTACTCGGCAGGGTCTTCAATCGTGATAATGTTTCTGCCCATGGTGTCCAGGGAGTTGATGGAGGCATACAGTGTGGTAGTCTTACCGGCCCCGGTGGGGCCGCTGATTAGAATCATCCCGTAGGGGACCTTGAGCAGGTTTTCGTACTTCTCCAGGCTGTCGGGCAGGAGGCCCAGTTCCGCCAGCCCTATGGCAGCCTGCGATTTGTCAAGGAGGCGCAGCACCGACATCTCACCAAGAACGGTGGGAGAGGTGGCTACCCGGACATCAATCTCTCGCCCTTTAGCTTTGGTGGAAAACTGGCCGTCCTGGGCGCGGTGGTGGTCGGCAATATTCATATCAGCCAGGATTTTGATTCGGGAAATAATAGCCCGGTGGATACTTAGCGGGAGGGACATCATATCATGCAGGGTGCCATCAATGCGGTAGCGTATCCTCACCCGGTCCTCCTCCGGTTCAATGTGGATGTCGGACGAGCGGGAGCGGACTGCTTCCTCGATGATGAGGTTGAGCGCCTGCGCCAACGGGGCATCAATGGCGGCGTCAATGGCAAGCCGCTCGTCAAGGGCATCGGCCGGGATAGAGATACTGGAAACCTGTTTCTCAATCTCGCCATGGCTCTTGTAGTTGAAGTCTATGGCGCTTCTGACCTCATTAGCGCCGGCGGCTACCGGCTTAAGCCTCTTCTTGCTCTGTGCCGAGAATGCCTCCAGGGCAAAGATATCGGTTGGGTCCGCCATAGCTACCTTCAGTGTCTTACCGGAGATGCTGATGGGTATGGCATTATACCGCCTTGCCATAACCTCAGGAATTAGCTGCAGCGCCTCAGGCTGGACAGCTTGCCTCAACTGCTTAGCCTGGGTCTTATCGGGGGCTGGCTCTTTACCCGGCTGCACCTGGTTACTCTCCTCCAATCGTTCCGCTGAAGGATAGTCCTCGGATTGGCGGGAATCAAGTGTATCAGTGGTATCCCCGACCTTCTCTCTGTTCATATCGTCCATTTTCTTTAGCCTTAAACTGCCGGGGCTGATTATCCTGCCCGCCGGCATTTAACTTTCATTGAAATCCTTTATTGAGACAGTTCTTGCGCCGTTCCTTCGGGTGGAATCCAGCTGCTGCGTATGGCAAGGGCGACAGCGTGAGCCCTATCATTGGCATTCAGCTTACGCAGAATAGCACTGACATGGCTCTTAATGGTCTGTTCACTGATGCCCAGAACGTGGCCGATTTCTTTGTTCGTGTTGCCGTCAGCGATGTATCTCATAATCTGTGTCTCCCGATTGGTGAGAGGGGCGATTACTGCTGCCATCGTTTTTGCTATCGGCGAGGTGCTTTGAAACTGCTCCAGGACGCGCACGGCAATTTTGGGTCTGTTCATAACACTCTCATTTATCGGGTATTCACCCCCGCAGGCCCGCTTGATGGTATTAACCAACTCCGGTGTATTGATGTTCTTGCTCAAGCAGGCAACCGCGGCGGTCTTGATAACCTCAAAAAGCTCTTCATCATTGGGATTGGGGCTCAGCATTACTACCTTGGTATTCGGGTAGTAGCGGGCAATTGTTCTGCCCAGTTCCAGCCCGCTGTGGGTGCCGAGGTCAGAGCCTAAGAGGACTATGCTGGGTAGATTGGCCTCAATCAGTCCCAACGGGTCTTGGGTCGGGTCACAGTCCAGTATCTTGAAGTCAGACTCTTGAGATAACGCCTGACGGACACCGGCCCGGAAAAAGGGCTGTTCATCAATTATCATTACGCTAATCTTATTCACTCAAGCCACCTCCCAATCAGGTATTTTATAGATACACTATGTATTATACTACTATTATGTTTAACAGGTAAGTTACTGTCATTCTTCAGCACCAGGTCTATGTAGTGGGAATGACCGGCTCAACTGCCTGCTCCACTCTTACTTTCTCGTAAAGATACTGCTCGATATCCTTCTGGTCAAACCGGCGGTCGCCTCGGGAGCCGATGCGATATGTCTTCAGTATTCCCTGGTTACTCCAGCGCCTCACCGTGTTGATGTGTACACTGAGCAGGCGAGCTACATCGCTTGTTGTCAGCATAGGACTAATATCGTTATTGACCATTTCTCCTTCCCTCTCCTCTCTTAAACTATCTTAAACTTACCTCTCCCTATGCTACATTATCCTTATTCCCAGCGCAATCCCCCAAATGGGTTAATAATAATAACAAAGGCTCCCATAATAGTCTAGTATTGACAGTGCTGTCAGCTGTACTTATACTCAGGGCCGGAGAGTTAGTATGGTAAGGTGTTCTAACTGCGGGCAAAAAACAGAGGGCGATTTCTGTCAGTGGTGCGGTTATCCCGTGATGAAGGGTGGCCGGGGCGATAAGGTGAAGCCCAAGGGAAAACCTAAAGAGGTCAAGAGTATGAAGCGGGTGGAAGCTAAAGCAAAGAGGGAGGCCGAGCGGGAGACCAGAGAGAGGGCAAAACGTTGGGCTGATGAGATAAAGAGGTCAAAGAAACAGGCGGGACTTAAAGCCAAGGAGAGGGCAAGTCGGAAGGCTGAGGAAGCCAGGGCAAAGAAGGAGGCCGAGCGGGAGGCTAAGGAGAGGGCGAAGCGGGCGGAAGCCGGGGTAAAGAAGGAGG
>DAOWDD010000117.1 GCA_030639215.1 Dehalococcoidia bacterium | reverse complement strand
GCCAGCCCCAGGTAAATCTGATAACAGTAACCCGAGACAACCACCAACGGGTACTGGAGGAGTTATTCCACTGGCTAGAAGCCCTAAAGTTCCTCAAAATGTAGTATAATGTGACCTGGAAATTGAGTGTTAGAAGGAGAGACGGTGTGATACTGAAGCTACCGGAGAAAGAAGCATTGGTATGAGTATCCTGGTCGTTGGTTCCGTAGCCTTTGACTCGGTGGAGACACCTTTTGGCAAGGCTAGCGGTATTCTTGGAGGCTCGGCGATCTACTTCTCAGCAGTTGCCAGCCTCTATACAAAAGTAAACCTGGTGGCAGTTGTGGGTACTGACTTCCCCATGGAGCGACTCGAGTTCCTCACCGATAGGGGAGTAGACACCCGAGGATTGCAGGTAATGGATGGCGAGACCTTCTGCTGGGCTGGTCGCTATAATTACGAGACTAACACCTGTGAGAATCTGGACACCCGGCTGAATGTCTTTGCTGACTTCCATCCTGTCTTACCGGAGGGATACGAACAGAGTGACATTGTATTTCTGGCTAACATTGACCCTGACCTTCAGTACGAAGTGCTAAGGCAAGTGCCGCAAGCCAGGCTGACGATGTTGGATACCAGGCACCTCTGGATTCATGACAAAAGGGAGTCCCTGACGACAGCTATTCGTGCTGTTGATGTGGTTACCATGAATGAAGGGGAGGCTCGTGCCTTTGTTGAAACCTACGGCACACTGACTGCCGCTAAGGCAATTCTAAATTTGGGACCCAAAGTAGTAATCATCAAACAAGGGGAATATGGGTGTGCCATGCTTGGCGAGGACGGCTATTTTTCAGTTCCGGCCTGTCCCCTGGAAGATGTTAGGGATCCCACAGGGGCCGGAGATACCTTTGCTGGCGGCTTTCTGGGCTACCTGGACAAGGTAGGTGAGATGACACCGCAGTCAACAAGGAGGGCGCTTGTTCATGGTTGTGCCGCAGCCAGTTTCACCGTGGAGGAATTTGGTATTGACCGTCTCCGCTCTCTTACTCTTGAGGATATCGTCGGGAGATATCAAGAGCTCCATCAGTGCACTCATTTTGAGGATGAGTGAGGAAAGGGGGTATTCTTGATGAAATGGCTTTCGATGGGATATTCCGTCAGGCAGATTTCAGATAAGTTTAGGAGTAGGCAATGACTTTAACCAAAAACTACGATATTAAAGACCCAACACTAGCTGAGGCTGGTAGGCAGCGGATAGAATGGGCCTCCCGGGAAATGCCGGTAATAAGGTTAATCAGGAAGAGATTCGCTAAGGAGAAACCATTAGAAGATGTTCGGATTTCAGGCTGTCTCCACATTACTACCGAGACGGCCAACCTGGCTCTAGCTCTGAAGGAAGGTGGAGCCGATGTTGCCCTGTGTGCCTCTAATCCCCTCAGTACTCAGGATGACGTCGCTTCTGCCCTGGTAGAATATGACATTCCTACCAATGCCATCAAGGGAGAGGATGAGGCAACATACTATAAGCACATTAATACTGCTCTGGACCATAAACCCCAGCTTACTGTAGATGACGGGGCTGATTTGGTTACTACCCTTCACACCAAGCGAAGCAACTTAATTGGTAATGTCATCGGTGGCACTGAGGAAACTACCACCGGCGTCATCAGGCTACGTAGCCTGGAGAAAGCAGGCAAGCTACGCTATCCCATAATTGCGGTGAATGATGCTCAGACCAAGTACCTGTTTGATAATCGCTATGGCACCGGGCAGAGCACCATTGATGGCATCACCCGTGCTACCAATATCCTGTGGGCTGGTAAGAAGGTAGTCATTTGTGGCTATGGCTGGTGTGGACGTGGCGTGGCTATGCGAGCCAAAGGACTGGGCTCTCTGGTGATTATCACCGAGGTGGAGCCAGTCCGTGCCCTGGAAGCAATTATGGATGGCTATCAGGTTATGCCCCTGATGGAAGCCGCTAAGGTGGGTGACATCTTCATTACCATCGCTGGGAATAAAAATGTCATTGATAAAGCCCATTTCCAGGTAATGAAGGACGGAGCTATTCTGGCTAATAGCGGACATTTTAATGTAGAGATTAACATTCCCACTCTGGAAAGCCTGGCTAATAGTAAGCGACGGATACGACCCTTCGTTGACGAGTATACCCTGGATAATGGTCGTCACCTTTACCTGTTGGGCGAGGGGAGACTGATTAATCTAGCCGCTGCTGAGGGACACCCAGCCAGTGTTATGGATATGAGCTTTGCCAATCAAGCCCTGTGTCTGGAGTATATGGTAGGGAACAGTCTTAAACCTAGAGTCTACCCGGTACCAGAAGAAATTGATAAACAGGTAGCTCGGCTGAAGCTTCAGTCTCTAGGCATCAGTATTGACAGTCTCACTCCAGAGCAACAGGAATACCTGACCAGTTGGGAAGAGGGAACATAGAAAACGGAGGGAAAAATGACCAGTAGTTTTATTAGCTCGCCTGCCTACATGCGTACCTCAGAGTCGGTTACCGAAGGTCATCCTGATAAGCTGTGCGACCAAATATCGGATGCCATTCTTGATGCTATTCTGGAAAAAGACCCCTATGCCAGAGTAGCCTGCGAGACAGCGGTAACTAATGGTTTGATAATTGTTATGGGTGAAATTACTACCGATTCCTATGTTGAGATTCCGCAAATAATACGGGGTGTGGTTCGTGATATCGGCTATACCCGCCCTGAATATGGTTTTGAGTACCAATCCTGCGGGGTAATGGTTTCTATTAAGGAACAATCCAGCGACATTGCCCTGGGAGTAAATAAATCACTGGAGGTGAAGATAGCCTCAACCAGCCAGGATAGCCTTGATGGAATTGGGGCTGGTGACCAGGGGATGATGGTTGGCTTTGCCTGTATTGAGACACCTGAATTGATGCCCCTGCCTATCTCTTTGGCAAATAAGCTGTGTTTGCGCCTGGCTC
>DAOWDD010000130.1 GCA_030639215.1 Dehalococcoidia bacterium | reverse complement strand
TTTACTCCCCACTCAAAGCTAATGATGCCCAGCGATTCACCCAGTTCCCAGTGCGGCTTCGGCGGGAAGGCAGGGCTTTTTAGCTCTCCCCAGGAGCGTACCACGGCGTTGTCTTCTTCACTGCTGCCTACCGGCACCGTTGCCTGGGGGATACTGGGTACTTGCAGCAGGAGTTCATTAAGCTGGCTGTCCAGACCGCGTACCTCTTCTTCCAGCCCCCTTATCCTGGTGCGCAGGTCCCGCCCCTCGTCCGCTGCCGCCTGCTTTTTACGTGCCGACTCTTTTCGAGCCCGTCTGAGTTCTTCCAGTTCGCTCACCTTCTTACGGCGCTCGGTATCAATCCTGAGGATTTCGTCCAGCGGCGTACTGTCCCGGCGGTTGGCAATTGCCTCTCTTACCAGGTCTATATTCTCACGGACAAACTTTATGTCAAGCATAGTACTCCCCTTGCAAAAGCGGTTACCAGTATCCCTTCCTTTCAAGCTTCCCCTGATATATCAGTGAAGGCGAACCGGTTATAACAGAAAGGCTACTCCTCTCTTTAGCTTTCTTGTCGCTCCCCCTTATCCCTTGTGCTCTTCTCCTTGAGCTGGGGGAACAGGATTACCTGGCGGATTGATGTCTGCCCGGTGAGCAGCATTACCAGGCGGTCGATGCCGACCCCCAGGCCGCCGGTGGGCGGCATACCGTACTCCAGTGCCAGCAGGAAGTCTTCGTCAACGGCTTCCTCTATCTCGCCTTCCGCCTGGCGGCTCTTTTGCTGTTCGATGAAACGCTTTCTCTGCTCGAGCGGATCATTGAGCTCGGTAAAGGCGTTGGCAATCTCCATACCGCCGGCAAAGGCCTCAAAACGCTCGACCAAGTGCTCGTTGTCGGGCTTTAGCTTGGCCAGCGGTGACATATCAACCGGGTGGTGCAGGAGAAAGGTCGGCTGCACGAGGTGCGGTTCGACAAAGGTAGAAAGAAGCTCATCTATCAGCCGTCCCCTGCCCTTCTCCGGGTCAACCTCCATACCCCTGGCTGCCATCTTGGCCCGCAGTGAACCGGCATCCGGGTGTTCCTCAAAGTCAATACCGGCGTGTTCGATAATTGCCTGGCGTAGCTCGATGCGCTGCCAGGGGGGCTTAAAGCTGATGGTGTTGTCCCCGAACTTGACTGTGTCCGTCCCCAAGACCTGCCGGCTTACCTGGCATACCATCTCCTCCAGCATATTCATCACATCATTATAGTCGGCGTATGCCTGGTAGGTCTCCAGCATAGTGAACTCGGGGTTATGTTTTGTGGAGAGACCCTCGTTGCGGAAGATGCGGCCCAGCTCGTAGACCCTGTCGAAACCACCGATAATCAGTCTCTTGAGATAGAGCTCAAGGGCGATGCGCAGGTATAAATCGCGGCTGAGGGCATGCTGATGAGTAATGAACGGCTGGGCGAGGGCACCTCCTGCCGACGGCTGCAGTACCGGTGTTTCCGCTTCAATGAAGCCCCGCTGGTTCAAGAACTGCCTGATTGCGGTAATAATCTGGCTGCGCTTTAAAAAAATATCCCTTGCCTCAGTATTGGCAATGAGGTCGAGGTAGCGCTGTCGGTAGCGTGTGTCGATGTCGCTGAGTCCATGCCACTTCTCCGGCAGGGGCTGCAGTGATTTAGCCAGCATGGTGAGCTCTTTTACCTCAATGCTTGCTTCTCCGCTCCTGGTGCGAACGGGCTTACCACTCGCCCCGACGATATCGCCGATATCCAGATCCTTCTTAAGCAGCTTGAGACTGTCTTCACTGAGAATATTCCTATGGCAGTAGATCTGGATTTTTCCCGAGCCGTCACGCAAATCAAGGAAGGCGACCTTACCCATCGGCCGGTGCGACATAATCCGCCCGGCAACACTAACTTCAACCGCCTTCTCTTCGGTCGGGTTTTCCTCTATCTGTTTGAGCAGGGCGATAGCCTGCTCTGTGGTATGGCTGCACCGGTAGCGGTGGGGGTAGGGGTTGACACCGCGGTCATAAAGCCCCTCCAGCTTCTCCAATCGCTGCCTGTTTATCCGGTCTGCTCTTGATGTCATCTCTTATTCTATCCTCACATAATCGGTATCGTAGAAAGACTGAGAGGCGAGGGCTCTCAGTGGGGTTATGTTTTACTGGTTATTATATGTGTTCTGAGCGTCATAGTAAAGCAGTTTCCACGTTAGCCTTTTAACATATCCAGCCAGGCGGTTGACTTCACCTCTCGCTCCAGCAGGTAGCGGAGATATCCCCTCATTATTCTCTCTAACTCGCGGGACAGTTCCGGTAGAAATGGATGTAAGCGCTTAGAACATAATCGGTCGGTAGCTTCCCAGGCCACCCTCAGTGCTTCGGCCACATTAGCACCATACCGCCCGAGGCTGTCCACGCTTTTTGTTCGTCCTGGGCTGGTTCCCGCGACGGAACAGCCGGATGGCTGCCTTTCGATGGCATCCAGTAACCTTGGTGAATTCATCCAGGA
>DAOWDD010000104.1 GCA_030639215.1 Dehalococcoidia bacterium | reverse complement strand
TGAATGAACTCTACCACCGGGGTGTCCGACATAACGAGCAGAGCCTGAGAGTGGTCGACCTGCTGGAAAACGACGGGCAGGGACTCAACCTCACCTGCGAGGTACGAGGCGGCATCGTCAATCACTCCAAGACAAGAACAGAAGTCCTGGGAAGGGACTGGGGCAGGGTAAATACCCTGGAGGGGGAGGTATGTAAGATTGCTGATATCATCGCCTACATTAACCACGATATTGGCGATGCGATAAGAGCGGGCATCATAACTGAGGGCGACCTACCAATCTCAGCAATTAGGGTGCTGGGACTGTCCCATTCGCAGCGTATCAACACTATGGTCTGCGATATTATTGAGTATTCCTGGCAGGCAGTCAATAGCTCCGATGCACAGGGTGGCCCCGCCATCGGTATGAGCCATGAAGTAATGGAGGCAACCAATACACTGCGCAAGTTCCTCTTCGAGCGGGTATACGACCTGCTCTCCGGGGAGGAGGAGGCAGAGAAGGCACGGCAGGTGATTTGCCTGTTATACGAGTACTTAAAGCAGGGTGAAGACAAGCTGCCACCGGAGTACCGCCTCTATAGTGATGAAATGGAAAGGAGGGTAGTCGACCATATCGCTGGCATGACCGACCATTATGCCCTGAGAATGGCTGCAGAGATACAAGGGGACTGAATGGGACAGAAAAGACGGTTGCTATTTGGGATATCCTTAGTGGTTATGCTGGGGGCTTTAGTCGGCTTACTGACCTTCGCTGGAGCGGCCTGCCGGCCGGGCGAAGGATTTCCTGACAGCAAAACTCCGGAGCCGGCGGCAAGCCTGCCCCAACCCTCCCAGCAGCGGCCAAACAATGTCGAACACTATGTCGAGCCAGCCGACCCGCTGGTTAGAGATACCGCGGTATCGGCAGTCCAGGCCTGCCCGTCTGAGATAGAGGCCAACTCGGAAGCCTGGAAGATATGGCAAATCAACCGATGGGTAGCCGGTAGTATCAGCTATGTCAGCGACCCCAGGGGACACAACTATTTCGCCTACGCTCATGAGACCCTAAAGACCGGAGGCGGTGACTGCGATGACTTCGCCATTCTACTGGCTAGCCTGTACGAATCGGTCGGCCTGGATGCCGCCATCGCCAGTATTGACACGGACGACGACGGGAAAACCGACCATATGACCTGCCTCGTCTACTATTCCGGAGACGGCGACTCATTTATTGAGGAGGAAAAGGCGATACTGGATGTGGTAGGAATGAGCAATGATGCCCGCGTCATCTGTTTTGACCCGGCAAATTCCAGGCTCCTGCCGGCAAAATATACCGGCGGGATATGGATTGTCGCCGACCCCACTATGGCAATAGTCAAAGAAAAGGTCGGTTATGTTGCCCATAAGCCCTACCTGGCAACATTAGTCATCGATGTCGGTAGTTGATAGAATATATATTGGGTAGTGATGCCCTGAAGAGAAACAGGGGGACAGGTTTTAATAATGAGTGTCATTGAAGAGGTAAAGCAGAGGGTTGACATCGTTGATATCGTCAGCCAGTACACTGCACTGACCAAGTCGGGGCGGACCTTAAGAGGGCTGTGCCCGTTCCACAGCGAAAAGACTCCCTCTTTCTTTGTTTATCCCGAGCAGCAGAGCTGGCACTGCTTTGGCGCCTGCAGCACTGGCGGTGATGTCTTTTCTTTCGTTATGAAAAAGGAGGGCATCGATTTTGGGGAGGCCCTGCGCCTGCTGGGGGAAAGGGCCGGGGTCAGCATACCCTCAAGGTCTGAGCCGGGTGCCGGGAGAGACGAGAAGGAGAGGCTTTATCAGACTAATGAGGCCGCCGCCCGGTATTTTCACGAACTGCTCTTGAACTCCCCGGCCGCAGAGAAGGCGAGAGGCTATGTCGCCAATCGAGGGCTCTCATTGGAGACCGTCACCGGCTTTCAACTGGGCTTCAGCCTAAATAGCTGGGACGCGCTGAAGGAATATCTGGAGGAGCGGGGCTATAATGAGAACGAACTGCTCAGCGGCGGGCTGGTAACAGAGAAAGAAGCGGGAGGAAGCTATGACCGGTTTCGCAACCGGTTGATGTTCCCGATACATGATACTAAGGGTCATACCATTGGCTTTGGCGCCAGGGCACTTGATGACTCACTGCCCAAATACCTCAACTCTCCGCAGACGGCAGTGTTTGATAAGAGCGGTAGCCTGTACGGTATAGACCTGGCGGCACCGGCAATTAGAGAGCAGGATATAGCAGTGATTGTGGAAGGCTTTATGGACGCCATCACCGCCCATCAGTGCGGCTTCAATAATGTGGTTGCCTCGATGGGAACCGCGGTTACCGAGAAGCAGGTCAACACCTTGAAGAGACTAACCAGGAACGTAGTCTTAGCCCTTGATGCCGATGTCGCCGGTGAGGAAGCGATGCTGAGAAGCGTGGGCTACGAGAATACCCTGGGCGCTGAAGTAAGGGTTATCGTCCTCCCGGAAGGGAAAGATCCGGACAGTGTAATCAGAGAAGACGCCCGGGCCTGGCAGGACCTGCTCGGCAAAGCCCTGCCCATTATGGACTATACCTTCAATATGATTACCGCCAGCCTTGACTTAAGCACCGCCAGGGATAAATCCGTAGCGGTGGACAGGCTGCTCCCCATCATTGCTGAGATGAAGGACATCGTGCGCCAGGGACACTACCTCGAGAAGCTGTCCCGGCTGGTCAACGTGACCGAGCGCAACCTGGAAAACGTGTTAAGGCGAATCAGGCCAACACCGGCTGGACCCCGGGTCAAAGCAGCCCGGCAAGGAGTTCCAGAGCAAGCCCTGCGCCCAGTCTACTCCAGCCCACTCGAGGAATACTGCCTGGCCCTCTTACTGCAGCACCCCGAGTTGAAGGAGTGCTCTCAGGAGCCTCTACCGGAATACTTTGAAAACAGCGAAAACCGTGAAATATTTATCGTCTGGCAGCAGAGCGGTGATATACTATCCCTGAAGGGCGGGCTTGATACCGCTATCCAGGAACACCTTAACTCGTTAATGAATAAGGACTTAATGGATAACCGGATAGAGCAGAAATATACTGACTGTGTCCTCCGCCTGCGGGAAAGGTTTCTACGCAGCCTGGAGGCAAAAAGAGCGGCGGCGCTGGCTCTAGAGGCTG
>DAOWDD010000068.1 GCA_030639215.1 Dehalococcoidia bacterium | reverse complement strand
GCCAGCGTCTTTATCCTATATTACTCCAAGCCATGAAGAAAGGTCTTATCCCTTATCTATTCAACAGTAATGACTGCTCTGAGAAGCTTGCCCAGGGCAGAGGAAGGAGTGAACGAGAATGAAATTCAAACCTGAAGAAGTTATTTTTCACAGGGAGGAGTATCAGGCCCATCTGGCTGAGATCCGCTCCAAGGATTATCCCCCATTGATGAAAAAAGAGGTAGTGGGGAGGGTGGACCTCCGCCATCGGAGACCAAATCCTTACACCAGGGACGGGAAGGCCCTGGTCTCTTTTGTCATTGCCAGCAAGGATGTAAAGAGCGAGGTTCAGAAAGCTGTGAACCTCCTCGGTGGGTTCGGCAAGTCCCTGAAATCCCAGGACCACATCCTCCTGAAGCCCAACTTCAACAGCGATGACCCTCCTCCGGGCTCGACCGCCTTGGATTTCCTGGTTGCGGTCATCAATCTTTTACGAGAGCACGGTTGTACCAAGATATCTGTGGGTGAGAGCTCAGGGCGGCCCTGGGTACCCACTGAGAAGGTCTTTAAGACAACGGGCCTCTCCGCCAAGATGGCAGAAATGGGAATTCCGCTTCTGGATTTTGACCAATCAGAATACATTGATGTACCCATAGGCGGGGAGTACCTCGATGTCATTGCCTACCCGAGGGACCTCGAAAGCTTCGATAAGATCGTTTACCTCCCTACGATGAAGACCCACTATGTGGCAGGATTTTCTATGAGCCTGAAGCTCACCGTGGGAATGGTTCACCTGTTCGATCGGTCCATCCTTCACGCAGATAACAACATGTTCGTTTGTCAGCGATCCGCAGAGATGAGCATCCCCATCAAGCCGGACTTAATCATCATGGATGGAAGGGTCTCTTTTGTCAGTGGTGGGCCGGCCATTGGACTTGCGGTTCATCCTGGCGTCATATTGGCCTGTGGGGACCCTGTGGCCCTGGACATCCAAGGGGTCCGTCTTCTCCAGAACTACGCCGCCGTCAACCACCTGGCCGGTAATGCCTGGGATCTCCCACAGATCAAAACCGCTGTGAAACACGGGTTGGGCATCCAAAATGACGATGAATTGCTTTTGATCCGATAATGAAGATGGGATTGCTGCCTCTCTTTATGCTGGCGCACTTTAGCCATCACGTGCTGACTGCGATCCCCATACCCCTGTTGCCGATGATCCGGAGCAGCTTTGCCCTCGATTATACCCAATCCGGATTGGCGATCTCGGCATTCACATTGTCATATGGTATCGCCCAACTGCCAGCGGGTTGGCTGGCCGACCGTGTTGGGCCTCGCCTACTGATTACCATAGGCATCTCGGGTGTAGCCCTGAGTGGACTTCTGGTCGGCCTCTCACAAACCTACATTATGATGACTATCTTCCTGGTGCTCATGGGGTTGGCAGGTGGTGGCTATCATCCAGCTGCTTCACCCCTGATCTCAATGTCGGTTGAGCCAGACAAGCGGGGTCGGGCACTGGGTTTTCACTTGATTGGCGGTAGTACCAGCTATTTCTTGGCCCCGCTCATTGCCGCTGCCATTGCCAGTGCCTGGGGATGGCGCGGCTCATTTATCGGACTGGCTATCCCCACTATTGTATTCGGAGTTGTATTCTATGCACTCATGGGGAAACGGGCAAAGATGGAGAAAAAAAGGCGTAGCATTGCCGACAGTCATAGTGAGACACCATCTGATCCAGGCCATTTGCGCCGCCTCGCGGCCTTTATTATGTTAAGCGCATTCACCTGGGCGGTCATTTCCTCTACAATAGCATTTATCCCACTGTTCATGGTCGACCACTTTGGCGTTGGCGATAAAACAGCGGCATCCCTTCTGGCCATTATCTACTCTGCCGGATTCTGGGCTGGCCCCCTGGGCGGATACCTCTCAGACCGTTTAGGAAGGGTACCGGTGATACTGGCGGTGTCCTTTATTTCCGGTCCTATCATGTATCTACTGAATCTGGTATCCTACGGCCCTGGCTTCGGTGCCTTACTGCTTGTTATTGGCACAATTTTGATAATGCGTGCGCCGATCGCAGAGGCTTACATTGTCGACCAGACCTCAAGGCGTCAACGTTCGACGATACTTGGTATCTACTTCTTCTCCGGACACGAAGGCAGTGGCGTACTAACACCGGTTATGGGTTACCTTATTGACCGGCTTGGGTTCTATCCCAGCTTCACGATTGCCAGTGCTGCTCTGTTCACGGTGACCTTGGCTTGTTCTCTGCTGTTGTGGCGCAGCCGTGATTGACCATACTTCATCTGAACTTAGCCGCGTGCGGCGGGATTTTTTCGACAGGATTAACAAGATTTTCCTATTTTCTTTATATCCTGAACATCCTGTCTATCCTGTCTATCCTGTCTATCCTGTCTATCCTGTCTAAAAATGGGATTTCCTATATTATTAAATTAAAACGACTTTATCCAACTTTATTAACTTGACATGGCACTAGGCCAGGCCGCCCCTCAGCGGCCAGAATATAACATTGGCGAACTCGACCAGCTTCCCGATCAGGCCGAGGCCGAAGGGCGTACCGATAACAATCAGGATAAGGAAAACGGCCAAAGGGAAGACTGCCATACCCCATCTTCCCTTTGATTGAGTCTGTGAATGGTGGTACGAATCCTGTCGCAGTCTCTATTTCGTCAGCGAATATCCCTTTAGAAAGCCTTTATGATGTCCTTTACTATCCTGCCTTCTCTCATGACGAGGACTACACGTTCAAGACCCTGCTCGAATAACGCAAGGTCTTCCAAGGGGTTGCCATCCACCACTATCAGGTCGGCCAATTTACCTGGCTCCAAAGTGCCGAGTCGATCCGACATGCCGATCAGCTCCGCATTTGTGCGAGTAGCCGAAACGATAGCTTCCATGGGGGTCATCACCTCTGCCTTAAAGATAAATTCTCTTCCCTTTAGGTATTGGAATGGGCCGATAATGTCCGAACCAGAGCCAATCTTCACTCCTGCTCGGTAGGCCAACTCTAGAGCATGCTGGCCTTTATGGAGCACTATTTCAAGCTTTTCAAGGGTGTAAGCATCCAGTGTCTCCCGCGCTTCCTTGGCCAGCACGTCGTAAGTGGTCAGGGTAGGCACATAGTAGGCGCCCTCCTTAGACATCATTTCGGCCGTTTCAGCGTCCATGAGGTTGCCATGTTCAATGCTGCGCACCCCGGCTGCCAAGCAATTTTGAATTGCCCTAGGACTATAGGCATGGGCCATGACATAAGTCCCAGCCGCCTCGGCCGTCTCGACAGCTGCTCTTATCTCTTCTACAGTGAACTTCCACTGGCCTGGTTTGGCCTTGTCGGACTCCGACTGAGAAGCAACCTCTCCATCGGCAAAGATCTTGATCTGATCGGCGCCGCGCCCAAGCGATTTGCGAGCGGCCTTGCGCACCTCATCCTGTCCATCACAAATCTCTGGGAAAACCCCGATGCTGTTGCGGGGCATGGTTTCTGCCCGGCCAAAGCGGCCATTGCCTGGGTCGCCGCCCGTTTGCGTCAAGGGGCTGACGCTGAGCAACAAGCGAGGGCCCCGGATGAGGCCCTGGTCAATAGCCGCCCGAAAACCCAAATCCAGCCCTGCGGCATCACGTAGCGTGGTGAAACCCAGATCTATGTCCGTCTCAAGATTTTTGGTGGCCCGGTGGACATAAACAGCTGGCGGAAGGGTGGCAGTTTCCTTCGTCGTTAGTTCGATGTTGCCAGGGTGCACATGGGCATCGATCAACCCCGGCATTAGAGTCTTGCCTTTTAAGTCAATTACCCTGCCTTTCGGGATTTTAGTCCCCTTTCCATAAGAAATTACCTCCTTGATCGTTCCATCCAAAACGACTACTATCGCATCCGCCGAAGGATCCCCTCCATTCCCGTCGATAAGGAATGCATTTCTAAAAATTATTGTTCCTGTCATCTTATATAGCCTCCGATCAAAAACCGTTGCCTAACGCTCTTTTTCAATCTTGGGGTTGAGTTCCTCTCTGAGCCAGTCTGCAAAGAGATTGATCCCTACCACCAGCAGCACCAGCGCACCTCCGGGAAAGACCACCATCCACCACATGCCGGGGTAGATGTAGTCTTTTCCGATGGCAATCATCATGCCAAGGGATGGCTCGGTCAGGGGCACCCCAACCCCGAGGAAGCTCAGGGTGGCCTCCAGCATGATCACCACGGCCAGATCAACGGCCGCGACCACGAAAATGGGAGGCAGGGCATTGGGTACCAGGTGCTTCAACAGAAGTCTCAAATCCTTGGCCCCGGTGGCCTTGGCGGCTATGATGTAGGCCTCCTCCTTGACCTCCAGGACGCTGCCGCGCATGGTTCGGGCGTAGCGGACCCAGTCTGCGACGCATATGGCGATAATGACCACCAGCACG
>DAOWDD010000004.1 GCA_030639215.1 Dehalococcoidia bacterium | reverse complement strand
TACCGATTCGGGTTACCGTTAGCCGGCGTACTCTGAAGCAGGATAGTGGTGAGGGAAAGAGACGCTCCGAAAGGGAATCGCAGCTTGTGCCGCGAGCAGCGATAGCGGGAAGGCTCAAGGAGCTTATCGACGAGGGGCTGTCTGCCTTGTCGAGTTAGTTTGATTTTAGCTACGCAGGGTAGCGCCTAGCTCTCGGGATAGCTTGTCCATGATTTGCTGCTGAACCTGATTAACCTCGTCATCGGTTAAGGTATGATCTGGTGACTGGAAGGTAATCCGGTAGGCAAGGGACTTCTTGCCCCGGGGGACCTGACTACCGGAGTAGACGTCAAATACAGTAACCCCGGCCACCAGAGGGAAGCCTTCAATGTTACTCTGTATACTGTAGTGGGTCACTCCGCTGTCCACTATCAAGGCAATGTCTCTTACTACCGCTGGAAAGCGGGGTATGGGCCGGAACATTTTATGACCGGTGGTAAAGGGTAAGAGGGCGGTGACATTGACTTCAAAGAGGTAGGTGGCCTCGGAGATATCAAAGGCTTCCCGAACCCTGGGATGAAGCTCACCGACGACGCCCAGCTTGTTACCGGAAATGACAATGGCTGCCTGCTTGTTGGGGTGCAGGCTGGCGTCGCTGCCCTTCTCAAAATCGGGATTTGTCACTAACCGATGGAGTAGGCCTTCGACCGTTCCCTTGGCATCGTAGAAGTCGACTAGGCTATTCCCGTCGTGCCAGGATTTGCCCTGTCTAGAGCCACTTAGTAGAGCACAAAGGACCTCGGGTTCATCGGGTAGGTCCTTCTGCCTGGGGAGATATACCTTACCCAGTTCAAAGATTCTGATGCCACCGTCTTCATGTTTTCTGTTTGAGCAAAGCGTGGTTAAGAGGTTAGCCCGCAGGTTGGGGCGCAGGTATTCCTGCTCCGCCGTCATCGGGTTAGCCATACGGATAGAGGGCGGTTCGAGGGAATTCTCCGGAAGCAGCTTCTTGAGCATCTCTAGACCGGTTAGCGAATAGGTAACTGTCTCCTGGAATCCGTAACCGGTGAGGCTGCACCTTATTCGTTGTTTCAGGTTGACCATCGGTTCAGGGCTCTGGCTGGGCAGCGTCGTGCCGAGCAGGGTGGTGGGTATCTTGTCGTAGCCGATGATACGGGCTACCTCTTCAATAAGGTCAACCGCCTGGTTGATGTCGCTTCGCCAGTAAGGGGTGGTAGCCCAGACCCCTGAGGGCTGTGTTTCTATCTTGCAAGTAAAACCGAGGGGAGTCAACGCTGCTACTATCTGGTCAGTACTGAGATTAACACCTAAAAGGCTCCTTATTTTGTCAGTTGGTAGCAGTATCGGCTCCTGCTCCTGCCTGCCGGGATAGACATCAACCAGTCCTTTAGCCGCCTTACCGCCGGCTAGCTCTATGATGAGTTTGGTGGCTTTCCTAAGTGCCCCCGGTACCAGTTCCGGGCGAATTCCCCTCTCGAACCGGATACAGGCTTCACTGGGTAGGTGTAATGCGCTACCGGTATGATGAATGCTGGCAGGGTTGAAGTTGGCTGCTTCCAGCAGTATTGAGGTTGTCCCGTCGGTAACCTCACTATCAATGCCGCCCATAATACCGGCGATAGCCGCTGCCCTTTCCTTATCGGCAATGACCAGCATATTGGAAGAAAGGGTCCGTTCCAGTCCGTCAAGGGTGGTTATCCTTTCATCGGCAACGGCTCGACGTACGATAATCCCTCTACCTTGAATCTGGTCATAGTCAAAGGCGTGTAGGGGCTGACCATGTTCCAGCATAACGTAGTTGGTAATATCTACGATGTTATTTATCGGGCGCATACCGCATTTCAGGAGTCGCTGTTGCAGCCACCAGGGGGACTCAGCGACTCTTATTCCGGTGATTAGACTGGCACAATATCTGGAACATAGCTCGGGAGCGGTAATTTCTACTGAGATTTGTTGCTCGATGGGAGATGTTGCTTCTTCATAGTTGATATCGGGGGGATGCAGCTTTTGTCCGGTCAGGGCAGCGACCTCTCTAGCTATACCGATTATCGACAGGCAGTCAGGTCGATTAGCTGTTATCGCCAGGTCGTAAATAACGTCACCCAGGTAATCAGCTAGTGGTGTGCTTATCGGTGCTTCATCAGGCAGGATTATAATTCCCTCGTGGTTATCAGAGATACCCAGTTCTTTTTCTGAGCAGGCCATGCCGTTGGAGGTAACACCGCGAATCTTGGCGGATTTCAAGCGGAGTGACTTGCCACTGTGACCATCAATAAGCTGGGTGCCGACCGGGGCAAAGGCTACCTTACTACCAATTCTAATGTTCGGTGCTCCGCAGACAACAGTCGTCTGCCCACTACCTAAATCTATGGTGACCAGCTTGAGTCGGTCAGCATTGGGATGGGGATTAATAGCAGTTATCTCACCGATAACAATGCCTGCCCAGTTTTCGCCAATAAACTGTATCCCCTCGGTCTCGGTGCCGGCCATCGTCAACCGATTGGCTAATTCGTGTGGAGAGAGGGTGATGTCTACATATTCTCGAAGCCACTTGAGTGAGATTTTCATTCTTTTTGACCTGGGTAAGACTCTGCTGTTGCTATTGCCCAGTAGCTAAAACTGGGATAAGAACCTAAGGTCGTTACTATAAAATAGCCTGATGTCGTCTATTCCATAACGGAGCATAGGTAACCGGTCAATACCCATACCAAAGGCAAAACCGGAATATGTCTCCGGGTCAATATCGCCACGCTTGAGCACCTGGGGGTGTGCCATTCCGGCACCCAGTATTTCTATCCAGCCGGTATTGCCGCAAAGGCGGCACCCCTTGCCGTTGCAGACCAAACATTCAATAGCCATCTCAACTCCCGGTTCAACGAAGGGAAAATAATCGCAGCGGAAACGTACCCCCCTGTCTTCTCCAAAAAAGCGGCGGGCAAATTCGTAGAGCGTCCCTTTTAAGTCAGCCATAGTAATACCCTTATCAATAGCTAGACCATCTATCTGATGGAACATCGGAGTGTGGGTAGCATCAGTAGCTTCATAGCGATAGACCTTGCCCGGCTCGACTACTCTTATCGGGGGTTCTCTGGACTCAACTACCCTGGCGGTTACCGAGGTAGTGTGAGTACGCAACAGCATCGGGCCTCTGTCCTTGTCTGCTTCGATATCGACCCAGGAGGTTGACATTACATCACGGGCCGGGTGGTCGTCAGGGATATTCAATGCCTCGAAGTTATAGTAATTCCATTCTACATCCGGCCCTTCCGTTACCTGAAAGCCCATGGAATTAAATATCTCACAAACCTCATAGATTGTCTCAGTAATGGGGTGCAGGCGACCGGTGAGTAAGGGGCGTCCGGGCAGGGTAACATCAACATCTTCTTCTCTGGCTGCCGCTGCCAGTTGTATCTCTCGCAGGGCGCACTTTTTCTGGGTTAGCCCGTTCTCCAGTTCAGCCCTAACACGGTTAGCCGCAGCGCCAACCGATTTCCTCTCTTCAACAGCTAATGAAGATAAACTACGTAGAATATTGGTTAGCTCACTCTTCTTGCCCAGGCAATTAACTCGCCAGAGCTCCAGCTCCTTGGCACCGGTAATTAAGTCTAACTCCCTCAGGGCATCTAATTTTAGTTGCTCAAGCCGGCTTATCATACTTCCCGTCTTCCTAGCCTGCGGGCGAATTAACATATCCGATACTAACAGAAAGTGCGGCTAGCAATGGATAGCAACACCGCACTTTATCTTTTCCAAGCAGCTTCGTCTTTCAGTGCTGGACCTGCGCTTTGGCTGTGATTACTAAATGGTTAAAGGCTTCAGTCTCCTTCACTGCCATGTCAGCTAACATCTTGCGGTTAATAGCCACTCCTGCCTTGTTTAAGCCGTCCATAAGCTGAGAATAGGTAAGGCCCTGAATTCTGCTGGCAGCGTTAACCCGCAAAATCCACAAACGCCTCATGTCGCCCTTGCGCTTACGACGGTGGCTATAGGCATAGCTCAAGGACTTAAGCATAGACTCATGAGCACGGCGGTAAAGGGAGTGTTTGGTTGCTCTATGCCCTTTGGTTAGGGCTAATACCTTTTTATGTCGGTGATGACCGGTCACACCTCGCTTGACTCGTGACAAAATACCCTCCTATGCAGTCAAACCCCGTAGGGCAAGAGTCTTTTTATGCGGACCCTGTCGCTGGTGCTTACTGGTATTGTTTCATCGTAAAGGCCTTTAGCCCGTCTTGTCTTGCGACGACGAAGGTGGCTCTTGCCGACCTTAACCCGCATTATTTTGCCGCTCCCGGTAATATGGAAGCGGCGCTGCGCCCCTTTGTGTGTCTTAATCTTTGGCATCCTACGCTTACTCCACACCTTCCTTTATTCTGGTTTTTTGCACCGCTATCGGTGATAATATCATAATCATTCGCTTGCCATATAGTAGCGGTTGTTTTTCAATAGAAGCCGACTCTTTTAATAAGTCTGCCATCCGATGCAGCAGCTTCAAGCCAATCGCAGGGTGCACTATTTCACGCCCTCTGAACATAACAGTAATCTTAACCTTGTCTCCCTCTTCCAGCAGTTTCCTCACTGACCTTGCCTTGGCCTCAAAATCATGGTTATCAATCCTAGGCCGAAAGCGGATCTCTCTGAGGAGTGATACCCGCTGACTCTTCTTGGCCTCACGCTCCTTCTTGGCTTGCTCGTACTTGTACTTTCCGTAGTCAAGGAGGCGACATACCGGGGGTGCTGCAGTAGGTGCTACCTCAACCAAGTCAAGGTTCTGTCGCTCTGCTACCTCTCGTGCCTGCTGTAAGGTCATTATACCCAACTGCTCTCCCTTCTCCCCCACAAGACGAACTTCTCTGGCTATAATTCTCTCATTGGTACGAAGTTTTTTAACTATTTCTTTAATTCCCCTTCTTACAAGAACAGCTTATTACAGACAGGAATATAGCACATTAACGCGCAGTAATCAAATTTTTACGGATTCAAACAAATTCAAACCGAATCAAATGGATTCAAATCGAATCAAATCGAATCAAATCCTTAGCCCGACTATCAATATCCTGCCTTACCACGACTGTCGATAGCTTACTTTACTCCGATTGTCGATAGCTTTCCTTACTCCGATTGTCGATAGCTTTCCTTACTCCGACTGTCGATAGCTTACTTTACTCCGACTGTCGATAGCTTACTTTACTCCGATTGTCGATAGCTTACTTTACTCCGATTGTCGATAGCTTTCCTTACTCCGACTGTCGATAGCTTGCCTTACTCCCTTTATGAAGCTTTCCAGGGTTTGTGAGGCTATTTGTTTTCCACTACGAAGGCGTACCGAAACACTAGCAGCAGCTACCTCTTTGTCACCTATTACCAGCATATATGGTGTCTTATCCAGCTGTGCCTGTCGGATCTTGAGATTTATCCTCTCTGACCGGCCGTCAATCTTTACTCGTACCCCTTCGTTTCTGAGCTCATTCTCGAGTTTGTAAGCGTAGTCCAGGTGGCGGTCAGCCACCGGTATTATCGCTACCTGAACTGGTGATAGCCATACCGGAAAGGCCCCCCCGTAGTGCTCAATAAGTGAAGCCAGGAATCGCTCCATGCTTCCCAGCACCGTACGGTGTATCATAGCTACCAGGTGCTCCCTGCCGTCCTGGCCGATGTAAGAGACATCGAAACGCTGGGGGAGATTAAAATCAACCTGTATAGTGGGGCCCTGCCATTCCCTACCCAGAGCATCTTCAAACTTGATATCTATCTTAGGGCCGTAAAAGACACCCTCTCCCGGGTCGATATCATAGTCAATCCCGAGTTGAGCCAGAGCCTGCCCCAAAATTTTGGTCGACTCCTCCCATACTTTCAGGTCGCCGGCATATTTCTCGGGGCGAGTGGACAGATATACCTTATAGTTGCTGAAGCCAAAGGTGTCCATCATAAAGCGGGCCAA
The DNA here is from genome assembly GCA_030639215.1 of Dehalococcoidia bacterium. Taxonomy (GTDB): domain Bacteria; phylum Chloroflexota; class Dehalococcoidia; order Dehalococcoidales; family UBA5760; genus UBA5760. Next base: position 6,285 of record DAOWDD010000004.1, on the reverse strand, counting down.
GTCCAATACCCCTACCACCTCATCTTGTAGCTGCTCGAAAGAGCAGAAAATGTGGGCATCATCCTGGGTGAAGCCCCTCACGCGTGCCAGCCCGAGCAGCACCCCGGAGCGTTCGTAGCGGTAAACAGTGCCCAGTTCCGCATAACGAATTGGCAGTTCCTGATAACTACGCCGCTTTGTTTTGTAGATCAGGATGTGTCCCAGACAGTTCATTGGTTTAAGGATATATTCCTGCCCTTCTACCTCCATCGAACTGTATAGGTAATCACGGTAAAACTCCCAGTGGCCGCTGGTTTTCCACAGGTCTACTTTGGCAATATGCGGGGTGTATACGATGTCGTAACCGCGATTAATATGTTCATCCTTCCAGAAGTCTTCAATAGCCCGGCGTATTACCGCTCCCTTGGGATGCCAGAGGACTAGACCCGGGCCAGCCTCCTCGTGAATACTAAACAGGTCAAGCTCCTTACCCAGTTTCCTGTGGTTGCGCTTGTCGGCTTCCTCGATTTTCGCCAAGTGTTTAGCCAGGTCTTCTTTACTGGCAAAGGCAACCCCGTATATTCGCTGCAGCATAGGCTGATGTTCATCACCGTGCCAGTAGGCGCCAGCAATACTGAGGAGCTTAAAAGCCTTTATTTCTCCGGTGGAACTCACATGCGGTCCGCGGCACAGGTCAACAAGGGAGCCTTGTCGATACAGACAGACCTTCTCATCTGAAATTTCATCAATCAACTCAAGCTTATAGGGCTGGGCTGCCAATATTTGCCGTGCTTCTTCCTTGGATACCTCCTGTGCAACGAAGGGCGTATCGGAAGCAATTATTTCATCCATTTTAGTCTCAATCAGGGGCAGGTCATCAGGGGTAAGTGAGCGGGGTAGGTCGAAATCGTAGTAAAAGCCGTCTTTGATTGGCGGTCCGATGCCAAACTTGGCATCGGGAAAGATGGACTGGACTGCTTCCGCCATAACATGAGCGGCGGAATGCCGCATAGTCTCCATGCCCTCGTCTTCACTTACTTTTGTCTGCTGCCCTTTGCTAGGAACCATTGCTGAAATCACTTAATCTCCGAAAAATTAAACGAAACCCCCCCGCCCTTTTAAGGAAGAGAGGCTTTGATGACCCCTGTTTAGTACCGTGTCCTAATAAAACCTGTAAGTTCAGTTACCAACAATATTCTGACTCTGGTGTAACCTTTACCTAAGACTATGTGATATTATAACAGTTGTCAGCTATAAGCTCTACCCGCTTTTAGCGGTTTTATGCTGAGTTCGCAGACACCTGGTGCAGAGATTAAGCTTCTTTCGCTTCCCGTCTACGGTGATAGTAACCGGATGAATATTGGGTAACCAACGGCGGTTGGTACGGTGTTTGGAATGACTGACGTTATGACCGAACTGGGGTGATTTCCCGCATAAGTCACATTTCATAGTTGATAAAGTTACCTCTTTACTATTAAATAGGTTTATTGTAGAATGTCGGGATAGTGGTTAACGCTCTCATTATAGTGATAGTGTTATAATGTTATCATAGCTTTAGCCAGCTTGGCAAGGATGGGGGGGGTATCGCGGAGATTGTCTTAAGGAAGCCTTTATCGTGAAGTACCCTTCATCCGGATGAAGGGGAAGAGGGAAGGTAACAAGCAGTTTCAGATAAGGAGAGCATAACGTGAGGCAAGTTAATTCTCTCAGTGGACAGGAGCTAAGGGATATGGTTGTGGGGGCTACTGAATGGTTGGAGAAGAATGCTTCGGAAATTGATGCCTTGAATGTTTTCCCGGTACCGGATGGGGATACCGGCACCAATATGCTGCTTACCATGCGTTCCACCCTTGAGGAAGCCTACCGGGCTCCCGACCGTAGTACTTCGGCGGTGGCAGAGGCTATCGCTAAGGGGGCACTGATGGGGGCTCGGGGTAACAGTGGCGTGATTCTCTCCCAGATCTGGCATGGTCTGGCGAAGGGTCTGGCCGGAAAGGACTTCTGCACCGGTAAAGACCTGGCTGAAGCCTTACTGCAGGCGTCGGCGGAGGCGTATAAAGGGATAGCCAATCCTGTAGAGGGGACTATTCTTACCGTGGTTCGCGAGGCAGCGTCAGCGGCTAAGGCTGAGGCTGATAGCGGCAGTGATGACATAGTATCGATTATGGATACGGTGGTTAATACAGCCAGAGAGTCGGTGGCTAATACCCCCAATCTCCTTTCCGTATTAAGAGAGGCCGGCGTGGTAGATGCCGGGGGGCAGGGCCTGTATACAATCCTGGAGGGTGCTCTGCACTACCTTAAGGGGGAGACGGAGGAATTTCAGTCAAGTAAGCCGGGGGTAATTATCAGTGATATGCCGCAACTGGCTAAGACCCCACAGATGATAGCGGCGGATGAAAATCCTTACGGGTATTGTACCTCTTTTATCATAAAAGGGCAGGAGCTTGACCCTGAGAAATTCAAGAGGAAGCTGAAGAAGAAGGGGGAGTCACTAATCGTAGTTGGTGACCAGTCTACAATCAGGGTCCATGTTCATACCTTGGACCCGGGTGGTATCATCCATCTGGCGACTTCACTGGGTACCGTACATCAGGTGAACATTCAGAATATGGATGAGCAGCATGAAGGCTTTGTTGAGATGCAGAAAGAGCGTATGGTGGTGGCTGATATAGTCGTGGTGGCGGTAGTTTCCGGGGACGGACTGGCTGATGTTTTTACCAGTCTGGGGGCGGTGGTTGTTCCCGGTGGCCGGACCATGAATCCGAGCACCAGGGACTTGCTTCAGGCGGTAAAATCAGTAGCCTCGGACAAGATTATTATTCTACCCGATAACAAGAATGTAATCCCTGCCGCCAGGCAGGTACGCTCCCTGACTGATAAGACCATCAAGGTATTGGCGACAACTACAATCCCGCAGGGGATAGCCGCTCTGCTGGCTTTTAATACTGAGGTAGACCTGGAGACAAACGTTACCGCGATGAAAAAGGCGCAGTCAGCGGTAAGGTCTATCGCGATTACTCAGGCGGCCCGCTCGGTCCGGTTAGTTGGGCTGCATATTAAGAGGAAGCAGCCCATTGGATTTCTGGACGGAGACCTGGTTGCAGCCAGTGACAGTGCTACCGGCACTCTGAATGAAGTGTTGGTCAAGCTGGACTTGAGCGACGCCGAGATAATCACCATCTACTACCGGGGTGATGAGGAGCGGGTGGAGGTTGGGCCGTTTATAACCGCTTTTCGAGAGCAGTATCCTCACCTGCAGATTGAGCTGGTGCGAGGTGGGCAACCTCACTATCACTATATTGTTTCTGTGGAGTGATGGGGGGGATTACCGCCCAAGCACATAGGCGCACTCCGGGTAATGACGGTTGGATGTCATATCGCCAGCTAATAGCTTAAGCTGCAGTTGCCCCGTGTGAAAACTGAAGCAACTTGTTTAATCGTTCCGGGCTGCTGCTCTTCATTAACGCTTCTTCTTTAGTGACGGTACCCGCTCTCAGCAGATTGGCTAAAGCGTGGTCCAGGGTCTGCATACCATCCTTGATGTTGAGCTGCATAACGCTGTGTAGTTCGAAGGTCTTCTGCTCTCGGATGAGGTTCCTGACGGCAGGGTTGGCGGTCATAATCTCGAAAGCGCCGATTCGCCCTCCCGTGATACGGGGTAACAGGGTCTGTGATAGTATCGCCTCCATTACCTGTGAGAGCTGTAGCCTTATTTGCTGCTGCTGACCGTGCGGGAAGATATCAATTACCCGGTCGATGGTCTGAGGGGCGTCGGTAGTATGCAGGGTCCCCAATACCAGGTGACCGGTCTCAGCAGCCCTGATGGCGGTGGTGATGGTGTCCAGGTCGCGCATCTCACCGACCACAATTACATCCGGGTCGTGGCGCAGGGCGTGTACTAAGGCGGTGGCGAAGGACCTGGTATCATCGCCCAGGTCTCTCTGCGCAATAAGGCATTTTTTGTTGGGGTGCAGGTACTCAATCGGGTCTTCGATGGTGATGACATTCCGGCTGTCACTCTCGTTAAGGTGATCAATCATAGCCGCCATAGTAGTCGACTTACCACTACCGGTAGGTCCGGTGACCAGGACAAGCCCCCTTGGCTTGAGGATGAGCTCCTTGCAAATCTGGGGCAGCCCTAATTCATCGATGGTAAAGACCTTAAAGGGCACCACGCGGAAGGCGATGCTTATCGTGTTTCTCTGTTTCATAACGCTTACCCGGAACCGGGCCAGCCCGGGAACACTGTAGGCAAAGTCCAGATCCAGTTCGTTGAGGAAGGTATTTCTCTGTTCCGGAGTGGTGATGTGCTCAAATATCATTTCAACATCTTCGGGGGTGACTGTTGGCAGGTCCTCCTGGGGTACCAGCGCTCCATCGATACGGAGCACCGGAGGGCTCGGCACCCTCAGGTGCAGGTCTGAGGCTTTCTTATCTACCGTTAGCTTGAGCAGCTCGGTTATTTGCTCTTTTTGCATATCAGCGCCTCCGCAGCTTTTCTTGAGGTCATTCAGTGACTGTATTAATTATAATAGTATCCTATCTGTTCAGTCGCAACCGGATATACTCTACTATATCTTCGCCATCCGGTAAATCCCCTATTGGTACCTCGTGCTGTTTCTTGTGTGAAGGCCTGACGGTCACTTTGTTTCCAGCCTTTTTGATGGAGTTGACTCGATTAGCTTGCAGAAAACGTCCACCAGTTCCGGGTCAAATTGAGTTCCGGCGCAGCGTTTCAGTTCGTTAAGTCCCTCTTGTATTGATAACTGCTTGCGGTAGGGTCGCGGTGAGGTAATGGCATCAAAAGCATCGGCGATAGCTAAAATACGGGATTCCAGGGGAATATTGTCGCCCTTTAGATTGGTGGGATAGCCACTGCCGTCATAGCGCTCGTGATGGTGCAGGATAACCGGTATGCAGTTGACCAGGTCGATGATGTGTCTTAATATCTCGATACCGAGCTTGGGGTGCGCTCGAACTAATTCCCATTCTTCATCATTTAGATGACCTTTCTTATTTAGCGTGGAGTCCGGGACAGCAATTTTGCCGACATCGTGCAGCAGGCCAGCAGCGCGGATAGTGTCTATTACGTCTTTAGATAAACCCAACGCTTCAGCCAGGGCTACCGCATAGTCACTGACCTTTTTCGAGTGTCCGTAGGTATAGTGGTCCTTAGCATCAACGGTAGCCGCCAGGGCATAGATTATGCTCAGGGCTCTTGGCTGTGCCTCGTGCTCTACACCTGCCGGGAGCGTTTCTGCTTTGGCTACCTCTGAGGATAGGCAGGTCCGGTTCCTTCCCGTATGTTTAGCCCGGTACAGCGCTGCGTCAGCACGAGAGATGATTTCCGCTTTGGTTACACCATCAACCGGCCAGTTGCCTATACCCAGGCTGGCGGTTATCGGGGTAGCCCTGGAGCTCGTTTTTGAGGCTATTGCCTTGCGAATTCGTTCCGCTACCTTGTAGGCATCACTGAGCTGGGCTTCGGGCAGGATGATGGCAAACTCCTCACCTCCGTAGCGGAAGGCGGTATCCAGGCTTCGAATGGACGCCCTGATGGATAGTGCAATCCTGCGCAGAATTTCATCCCCAGCCAGGTGACCGTGGATATCGTTATAGGCCTTGAAGAGGTCCACATCCAGCATTATCATGGAGAAGGTGGTGCCAAAGCGGGAGCTTCGGGCAATCTCCTGGTCAATGCGATCGTGGAACTGGCGATGATTATATAGTTCGGTAAGCCCGTCAGTATTTGCCATCACTATAGCTTGAGAATAAAGCTGGGCATTATTGATGATAGCGCCGGCCTGGTTTGCTATGTTCATCGCCAGTTCCAGGTCTTCATGAGAGTAGATGGCGCCGGACTGCTTTTTGCCCAGGGCCAGGATACCGACTAGCCTGTCCCGGTTTTTGATGGGACACAGCAGTCCCAGATTGGATGCTGTTATCTGCCGCTTTTCTACCTCCCATAAGCCCTTAAACTTGGGCATATTATCGATTGGTTCCAGGTTAAGCGGCTCAAGCTCTTTATGCAACCAGGTCACGATGGGGTTGTCAATATTGAAACTGATATCGCCGCCCGATTCGCCCTCCGCTTTGGGATAGGTAAATTGTGCCGTGAAATCACCACTGGTGAAGTCCTGTATCATCAGTTTTGCCTGTGTCAGGTGCAGGGCTTTGGTTATTGTGCTCAGCATTTCCTCAGCCAGCTCGTCCAGGTTAATGACGCTGCTCATTCTCTTATTGAAGTCGAGGAGGGCGCGGCGGGACTCGTAATTTTTTCGATGAAACAAATGGTCCAGGCTG
>DAOWDD010000016.1 GCA_030639215.1 Dehalococcoidia bacterium | reverse complement strand
TTATCTACCTTGCCGGCAACGGCGGCTTCAGTAAGCACTTTGGTGGTCTCCTGGAAGGAGGCGGCGGCTAGCCAGCTGTCAGTATTCAGTGAGGAGCGGGTTATCCCCATTAAGACAATGTAGGCAGTGGCAGGCTCCCCGCCCTCGGCAAGTACCTTAGCGTTGATGTCCTCATAACGGAACCTGTCTACCAGTTCTCCGATCACCAGATCGGTATCACCTGATGAATCAATATAGACCTTGGTCAGCATCTGGTGGACGATAACCTCAATGTGCTTGTCGTTTATGTTTACCCCTTGTGCACGGTATACCTTTTGTACCTCGTCTACCAGGTAGCGCTGGACGGCCTCTTTGCCTAAAATATGGAGAATGTCCTGCGGGTTGATGGAGCCGTCGGTCAACTGGTCTCCGGCCCGTATTTTGTCTCCGTTATGGACACGAATATGGGTGGCTGCGGGAACAGGATATTCCCGTACCTCATTATCTTCACACCTGATGGACAGCTTTCCTTCTTGAATAGTTACTTCACCGCTGACACGGGCCAGTATTGGTTGAGTCTCAGCAGTGAGTGATTTTTCCTGTGTAGGGGTTTCATCCGACTGGGGTGGATGGGCTAGGGTTGTGCCGATATCCACCCACTCTTTGTTCTGCGCCAAGACCAGCCAGCCGGCGGGCAGCGCGTATTCATCATAGAATACCTCAGAGCTGGCAATCTTGATTCTTCTCCCCTCCTCATTGTCAATTATCTCAGCTTCGCCGTCTATTTCTGAGACGATGGCCTGGGCCTTAGGTGATCTGCCTTCGAATAGTTCTTCGATCCTGGGCAGACCGGTGGTGATGTCAAGCCCGACGACACCGCCGGTGTGGAAGGTGCGTAGAGTTAACTGGGTACCCGGTTCACCGATGCTCTGGGCGGCGATTATGCCTACTGCTGTGTTCAACTCGACCAGCTTGTGGCAGGCAAGGTCCCAGCCATAGCACCGCTGGCAGGCGCCCTGCCTTGACTGACAGGTGAGGGGAGACCTGACGTGAACCTTGGTCAGCCCGGCATCGATAATCCTCTTTGCCTTCTCGTCATCGATTTCTTCGTTACGGTCAACAATGGTCTCATTGGTCTGCGGGTCAACCACTTCACTGGCGGCCAGGCGGCCGGTTATTCGTTTAGCGAGTGGCGGCAGTATGCCACCTTTTTGGGGCTCGGATATCCATATTCCATCCCGGGTGCCGCAGTCTTCCTGACGGATGATGGCATCTTGGGCGACATCGACGAGACGCCTGGTCAGGTAACCGCTCTCCGATGTTCTCAGGGCGGTGTCAGCCAGTCCTTTACGGGCGCCATGAGTTGAGATGAAGTACTCCAGAACACTAAGCCCTTCACGCAGGCTGGACTTGATGGGGAAATCAATTATCCTGCCCGAGGGGTTGGTCATCAGACCCCGCATACCGGCCATCTGTCTGATCTGGGAGATATTCCCCTTGGCCCCTGATGTTGACATCATATAGATGCTCCCGTAGCGGTCGAGGGACTTGGAGATGGACTCGGTTATCAGGTCAGTGGTTTCCATCCACACTCCGATAATACCATTATAGCTTTCGTCTTCGGTGATTACGCCGTGGTTATATTGCTCTTTGACGGTGGCCGCCTTTTCCTCGGCGTCTTCTATCAATTTCACTTTGTCCTCTGGAACCTTAACGTCACTCATGCCAATGGTAGTTCCTGACTTGGTGGCATACCGGAAGCCCAGTTGTTTCAGGTTGTCCAGTACTATCGCCATTTCCTGACCACTCAGCAGCTTGTAGCATCTGGCTACTATTTGCTTTGAAGTTGACTTATCGATTACCTTGTTGTAGTTACGCAGCTCCTGGGGCATGACCTCATTGAATATGATGCGGCCGGCACTGGTCTTAATCCTCTGTCCGTCTTGTTCTGAAACCCTGACCTCAATCTCGGCTCTGAGGTCAATAATGCCGATATCGTAAGCAAGCTTGGCTTCTTCCAAACTGCCGAAGATTTTACCTTCCCCTCTGGCGCCGTGCTTGATGGTGGTCAGGTAGTAGCAGCCGAGGACCATATCCAGGGTCGGGATTACGACTGGTTCACCGCAGCTTGGCAGCAGCATATTGTGAATGCTGAGCATTAGCTCTCTGGCTTCCTTAACCGCGGCTCTGGATAGAGGTAGATGGACCGCCATCTGGTCGCCGTCAAAGTCAGCGTTAAAGGTGGAGCATACCAGGGGATGGAGCTGGATGGCGCTGCCGTCGATAAGTACTGACTCAAAGGCCTGGATGCCGAGCCGGTGGAGGGTAGGGGCTCGGTTCAGTAATACCGGGCGTTCCTTGATAACCTCCTCCAGTATATCGTATACCTCGGGATTGGCTCTTGCCACCAGCCGGCGGGCGCTCTTGTCACTGAAGGCAAGGCCGCGCGCCATCAATCGGTGCACAATAAATGGTTTGAATAGCTCCAGGGCCATCCTTCTGGGCAGGCCGCATTGGTGGAGCTTGAGCTCCGGGCCGACAACGATGACCGAGCGTCCGCTATAGTCAACCCGCTTGCCCAGAAGGTTTTGGCGAAACCGTCCCTGCTTACCCCTGAGCATATCTGAGAGTGACTTTAGTTTATGGTTGCCGCTGAAGGAGACGGCTCGTCCCCCTCCCTTCTCATTGTCGATAAGAGAATCAACCGCCTCCTGGAGCATTCGTTTTTCGTTGCGGATGATAATATCGGGGGCGCCTATCTCCAGCAGGTGCCGCAGACGATTGTTGCGGTTAATCACCCGGCGGTACAGGTCGTTAAGGCCGCTGGTAGCGAACCGGTCTCCATCGAGCTGGACCATAGGCCTGAGGTCAGGGGGCAATACCGGCAGCACCGTGAGAATCATCCACTCCGGTTTATTGCCACTGCGGCGGAAGGTCTCCACTACCTGTAGCTGCTTGCTTGCCTTCCTGCGGCGTTGGCCTGAGGTAAGGCGGGTCTCCTGAATGAGAGCATTACGTGTTTCATCAAGGTTAATGCCCTTAAGAATCTGGAGAATAGCCTCGGCTCCCATCCCGGCCCCAAAAATTTCGCCGAACTTCTGTTTCAGTTCCTGGTAGCGGTTCTCATTGAGCAGTGTACGCTCACGAAGGTCTTCCAGTTGTTCGATATCGCTGGCGGACTGCTCTTCAAGCTGGGCCTTTTCGTCGGCCCAGTCGCGCCGGAGCTGATTTATCTCCTCCACCGTTGCCCCGGCCTGCTCCATCTCGGTGATTTTAGCTTCTAAGGCGCTTTTACGTTCCGCTATTTCCTGGGAGTTTCTCTCCTTAAGTTGTTCAATTGCTCCCTGGCGTGCTTCCTCGTCTATCGAGGTTATAATATAGTGTGAGAAGTACAGGACACGCTCTAGGCTTCGTGGCGACAGCCCGAGCAGCAGTCCCAGCCGGCTGGGTATTCCCTTGGAAAACCAGATGTGACTGGCCGGGCTGGCTAACTCAATATGCCCCATCCGTTCCCGGCGCACTTTAGACCGCGCCACCTCAACGCCGCACTTATCGCAAATGACCCCTTTGTAGCGTATCTTCTTATATTTGCCACAGAAGCACTCGAAATCTTTAGTCGGGCCGAATATTCTCTCGCAGAAAAGCCCGTCCCTTTCCGGCTTCAGGGTACGGTAGTTAATAGTCTCCGGCTTGGTCACCTCACCATAGGACCAACTCCTAATCTGTTCCGGTGAAGCCAGAGAAATACGGACAGCATCAAAATCATTAACTTCAAGCATTATCTTCTTTCACCTCTTTTTCGGTGGAATCCGTAGTCTCATCGGATGTAGCTGCTTCTTCGGTGGGGGACTCTGTAGTTTCTTCGGCTAGGGCGGCCCCTTCTTCTTCAGCAGGCACCTCAGCTTCAAGCTCGGCGGCCGGTGCGGAGGGTTCCATAGTTTCCTCGGCTGGGGCGGCCCCTTCTTCTTCAGCAGGCACCTCGGCTTCAAGCTCGGCGGCCGGTGCGGAGGGCTCCCCGGTCTCCTCGGGTAGGGTCACCTTTTCCTCTTCTTCACTGAGCACCTCAACAGCAAGCCCAAGGCTGCGCAGTTCCATAATCAGGACCTTAAACGATTCTGGTACGCCCGATTGGATAATGTCTTCATTCTTGACGATAGCCTCGTATGTCTTGGCTCGCCCGCTGACATCGTCTGATTTAATGGTTAGAATCTCCTGAAGGTTATGTGCGGCGCCGTAGGCTTCCAGTGCCCATACCTCCATTTCACCAAACCGCTGTCCACCGAATTGGGCCTTGCCACCCAGGGGCTGCTGGCTAATCAAGGAGTAGGGGCCGGTAGAGCGGGCATGGACCTTATCTTCAACCAGGTGGTTCAGCTTCATCATATAGATGTTGCCCACAGTTATTGGTTGGTCGAACGGTTCGCCGGTATGCCCGTCACGGAGCACAACCTTGCCCTGAACAGGGGGGGCAAGGTTCTGTTCGGCAGTCACCCTGTCCACGGCCTGCTCCCGCTCTTCCCGGTTAAGGTCGCGGCTGGCTATCCCCAGGTCTTCGAGCCATAGGCGCAGGCAGACATCCTTTGCCTCCCCGGGATAATCATCACTGAATGCTTTCTCTCCATCATAGCCCTGACTGCTAACCCATGCCTTAGCTGTTTCCAACTGCATGGTTGGGTTTCTGTTGCCGGGGGTATTGTCGACCGCTCCGGCCTTCTGGGCTAGCCATGCTCTGGCCAGTGCGTCCTCTATGGCAGCATCGTCGGCGCCATCAAAGACTGGAGTAAGTACCTTGATGCCCAGTGTTTGGGCGGCCCAACCGAGGTGGGTTTCCAGGATCTGGCCTAGGTTCATCCGTGACGGGACACCGATCGGGTTGAGAATCATATCTACCGGTGTGCCGTCGGGCAGGAAGGGCATATCCTCAGCGGGTGCTATAATGGAGACGACTCCCTTGTTGCCGTGCCTTCCGGCCAGCTTGTCTCCTACCGATAGCTTCCGTTTTTGAGCAACCCAGGCCTGTACCCATTGGTTGACCCCGGCAGGCAGGTCATCCCCTTTGCTGCCGGCAAATTCCTTTACGTTAATTACCTTACCCCACTCGCCGTGAGGCATCCGCAGCGAGGTGTCTTTTACCTCCCTGGCTTTCTCGCCAAAAATAGCACGCAGCAGCTTCTCTTCGGCAGATAGCTCGGTTTCGCCCTTTGGCGTAATTTTGCCGACCAGTATATCGCCCGGACCGACATCGGCGCCGATTCGAATAATGCCTGTTTCATCGAGATCACGGAGGCTTTCTTCACCGACATTGGGGATATCACGGGTAATTTCTTCAGGTCCCAATTTAGTGCCCCTGGCTTCAATCTCATGCTTGGAGATGTGAATGGAGGTAAATCTATCCGCCTCAACCAGTCGGCTGCTGATGATGATGGCATCTTCGTAGTTATAGCCCTCCCAGCTCATAAAGGCGCATAAGACATTTTGACCGAGGGCTAACTCACCGTTGTCGGTGCCTGAGCTATCGGTGATAACCTGCCCTACTTCTACCCGGTCGCCCCTATCGACCACCGGGTGCTGGTTAATGCAGGTCCCCTGGTTGGTGCGCACAAATTTCATAAGCGGGTATACGTCCTGTTCACTGTTGTCGTTAGTGATAACTACCTGTGAACCGGTAGCTGAGGTTACCACGCCGGGATTTTTGGCGAGGAATACCTCCCCGCTGTACCTGGCGGCTTCGACTTCCATGCCGGTAGCCACCAGGGGTGCCTCGGGGCGGAGCAGGGGTACCGCCTGCCGCTGCATGTTAGAGCCCATCAGGGCACGGTTGGCATCGTCATGCTCAAGGAAGGGTATCAGTGCTGTGGCGACACTGAATATCTGCTTCGATGATACATCCATCAACCCAATCTCTTCGGGTGCTGTCACCAGGTAACGCTCAGCCAGTCTCGCCTCAACGTGGCTATCGGCGAACTGGTTATTCGGGTCAAGTCTGGCGTTTGCCTGGGCAATGGCATATTTGTCCTCCTCGTCAGCAGTGAGGTAAACAATCTCACTAGAGACAAATGGCACTATCTTTATCTTTCTGGCTGGTAGCTTGGACAGCTGCCGGACGGCATCACCGGCAATCGCGGTACCGGCCTCTATTATCGTATTGCCCTGGTCGTCAACTACCGCTTCGCGTGCTGTCTTACCCTTGAGACCGCCATCCTTATTGCTCATCTCGGTGATGACCCGCCGGTATGGGGTCTCAATGAAGCCATGCTGGTTAATCCGGCTGTAGATAGACAAAGAGCCAATAAGGCCGATATTCGGTCCCTCGGGGGTCTCAATAGGACAGATTCTGCCGTAGTGTGAAAAGTGGACATCGCGGACCTCAAAGCCGGCACGTTCCCGGGATAGGCCTCCCGGCCCCATGGCTGATAGGCGGCGCTTATGAGTTATTTCAGCCAGCGGATTGGTCTGGTCCATGAACTGTGATAGCTGCGAGCTGCCGAAGAACTCCCTGGTGGTAGCTGCTATCGGACGGGTGTTGACCAGAGCGCTGGGAGTTACTGCTTCAGAGCTGAGAATGCTCATACGTTCCTTAACTATTCGCTCCAGGCGCAGCAGGCCGATGCGGAGCTGGTTTCGAATTAGCTCGCCGACGGTACATACCCGCCGGTTGCCCAGGTGGTCAATATCGTCGGCAACATCGTCATCGTTGTTGACCATAATCATCCGTCTTACGATGTTGACCATATCTTCTTTGTCCAGGACTCGCAGTTCCTTGGTATCGTCAAGTCCCAGCCGTTTATTGAGCTTGTAGCGGCCGACTTCTCCCAGGTCGTAGCGCTGATGGTCAAAGAAGAGGTTTTTTATCAGCCTTTGCGCATTCTCGGTAGTGAGAGGGTCGCCTGGCCTCAGTCTTTTATAGATATCGAGCAGAGCGTCAGAGGTATTTCTGATTAAAGGGTCTCGTTCGATGGTTGACCGAATGAACTGGTGCTGTGTCGAGCTGTCCTCGTTGGAAAATAGCTCGAGCAGCTCCTCATCACTGCTGTAACCGATAGCACGCAGCAGTGTCGTGATCGGAATTTTGCGTTTACCGTCTATCTTGACTGAGATGATATCCCGGTTGCTGGTATCAAGCTCCAGCCAGGCGCCGTGGGTAGGAATCAGCTTGGCATGACACAGTCTGCGGCCGCTTGAGGCATCTTCCTGGAGCATAAAGGAGACACCGGGTGAGCGGAGTAACTGGCTTACCACTACCCGTTCCGCCCCGCTGGTAATGAAGGTGCCTTTGGCTGTCATCAGGGGGATGCTGCCGAAGAATAGCGATTCCTCCTTGATTTCACCGGTGCTTTTAATTAGTAGTCTTGCCTTGATGTAAATGGGGGTTGAGTAGGTCAGGTCACGGTGGCGGCACTCCTGTTCGGAGTGTCGGGGGGGGCGAAACTCGTAGTTGACAAAGTCCAGCTTCAGCCTGTTGCCGGTAAAGTCCTTGATGGGGGATATCTCATCCAGCAGTTGTTTCAGTCCCTTTTCCTGCAGCCAGCGGAACGATTCTAATTGGACCTCAATTAGATTGGGGACTTCCAGTATCTGGGGTAACCTGGCATAAGATTTTCTGGGTACAAGAGAGCTTTTCTTTCCGGTGTGTGCTGACGTAAAAACCATATTCAGTCCTACTCCTTAAACAGACACGAGGGATTTCTGCATCGCTATCGTACTAAAACAAAACAAGATAAGGCCAACGGCACATTGAGGAATGATATAAAAGGTAAGATTTAAGAGGCATGGTACAAACTTTAATGTTACTACTATTGTTTTTATATGTCAACTTTTTTAGGGCTGGTTTGTTATGATTTCTTGGTGTTGTCCAGCTTTTCCGGTTAAATGCCACAAATGTACTCAACCAGCACAAATACTTGACATTCAGGC
>DAOWDD010000005.1 GCA_030639215.1 Dehalococcoidia bacterium | reverse complement strand
ATTGTATTACGCACCTGATGGGGTAAGAAGGAATTAGCCACCATATTGAAAACGGCCAATTCTCCCTGCCTCTCCATCGCCGCTCGATATACATACCGCACCGTGCACTTCTTCTCCACACCAATACGGCTGGCAAACGAAGCAAAGTCATGCTCACCAAGAAGAGCCTGACAGGCTTCATTGATAGCCTCAATATCCAAGTGCCCACCAACAAGGTGAGAAAAACCCCTCCAGATTGGAGACCGGGTCAAGCCGTTTAAGATATAGTAATTGTATTCCCGGCTAACAGCGTTACGCCGAACATCAAAAGAGTCTGCTACTCGATAGGCCGCCTTAACCGCGATATCCCTCGGCAAATAGTAGTTTATCCCTTTAACAAAGGTCTGCTCAGGGAGGAGTGAATCAGTGCGAAAACTGACCACCTGTCCGCGAGCATGAACCCCGGCATCAGTACGGCTGGCTGTTGCTATCCGGCACCTCTCCCCGGTCAGTCCCCGGACTGCCTGCTCTATCTCTCCCTGGATAGTAGTTAGTCCGGCCTGGAGCTGAGAACCGTGATAGCATCTACCATCATATTCTATTATTAAGACAACCCTGGTGACTGCCACCAACCTCGCAACCTTTTTACTCTACCAGTTCCAATCTAACCATAGCTGCGCCGTCACCTAATCTAGGACCTAACTTAACGATACGAGTATAGCCCCCACTACGCTCGGCATATCTAGAAGCAAGTTTATCAAATATCTTCTCAACCGTCTTGGCGTCGATAATAAATGATAATGCCTGACGGCGGGCATGAAGCCCCCCCTTCTTGCCCAGGGTAATAACTCTCTCAGCCAGGCCGTGCACCTCTCTAGCTTTAGCCTCCGTAGTGGTAATCTTCTCGTAGCCCAAGAGGTCGGTCACCAGGTTACGATACATTGCCCTTCTGTGCCCCGAATGCCTGCCTAGTTTTCTACCAGATAATCTATGTCTCACCTTCCACCCCTTCTTCCACTGGTGTAGTTGACTCTTCTGTTTGCGGTTTAAGAGAAAGCCCCAATTCCTCAAGGCGTTCCTCTATCTCCTCTTTAGACCTCTGTCCGAAATTCCTCAGCGCCAGTAACTCGCTCTCCCCTTTACCGATAATCTGCCCTACCGTCTCAATATTACCGCGTCTCAGGCAATTCATCGTGCGCACCGATAAATCCAGCTTAGTCACCGGCATATTGTATAACTCTTCAGGGATAGACAGTCGAACGACCTGCTCCTCTTCATCCGCCCGAGAGACCTGGGCATAATCGACAAAGGCGGTCAACTGCTCCACTAAAATCGCCGCGCTCTGGGTGAGGGCTTCTACCGGTGATATCGTGCCGTCCGTCCATACCTCCAGAGACAACCGTTCGCGACTGGTCACCTGGCCAACATGCGTCGGCTCAACGGCAAAGTTAACCTTTCGCACCGGAGTAAAGATAGCATCAATGGGAATCATTCCAATAGGCAGGTTATCACTGGAGGAAGCCAGCTGATAACCTTCACCTATTTCCACATCCAGTTCCACATAGAGTTTAGCTTCAGGCGAATCCAGAGTGGCCAGGTATAGTTCCGGATTGGCAATGCTAAGGTCAGTCGATGGCCTGATGTCCGAAGCGTAAACACGCCCCTCTCCTTCCGCTTCCAGTATCAATTTACCCGGCTGCTCAGAAAGGGGGATTAGCCTCAATTCCTTAACATTGAGGACAAGCTCGGTAACATCTTCTTTTACATAAGGAACACTAGAGAATTCGTGCTGAATTCCCTCAATCATAACCCCGGTTACCGCTGCCCCGGGGAGATAGCTGAGCAGCATTCTGCGCAGGGAATTCCCCAAGGTAACGCCAAAGCCCTTTTCCAATGGCTCAACCAGAAACTGGCCAAAATTGTCCTTACTCTCAACACAGGTAATCTTCGGTATCACTAGGCGAGACAAAATGCTCCCTCCTTATCAACTGACTTATCGCGAATAGAACTCAACTATGGTCTTCCCCTCAAATTTAGCCTCAATTTCATCAGGGGTAGGCAGTGACGCCACCTGGCCAACCAGGTTCTGCTTGTCCAGGCTCAACCAACCCGGTAGGAACTTAGCGCCGATATTCTCGGCCACTTCCTTATAGTACTCAGTTCTGGTGCTGCTCTCCCGCCAGGAAATACTATCACCCTCCTTAACCAGGCAGGATGGTATATTGGTCTTACGTCCATTGAGCTTGATATGTCCATGACGGACTATCTGTCGAGCTTGAGAACGAGAGTCAGCAAAGCCTAACCGATAGACTACATTATCAAGCCGCCGCTCCAGCAGCACGACCAGGTTCTCTCCGGTGATGCCCTGCTGCCTCTCAGCCTGAGCAAAAAGCCTCCGGAACTGCCCCTCCATGATGCCGTAGGTATAACGGGCCTTTTGCTTTTCCCTTAATTGGAAACCACGGTCAGAAGTCCGCCGCCGCCGACCGGTGCTCTGCTGACCGGGTGGTTTCGCTCGCCTATCAACAGCACACTTAGGGGTAAGACACCGGCCCCCCTTAAGCATTAACTTTTCGCCGCTACGGCGACACAAACGACAGACTGCTTGAGTATATCTTGCCATTTCTTACCCTCTATACCCGCCTTCTTTTTGGAGGACGACAGCCATTATGCGGAACAGGAGTCACATCCCTAATACTGGTAATATAAAGGCCTGAACTCTGCAGAGAACGAATCGCCGCTTCGCGGCCGCTGCCTGGACCTTTAACATAAACCTCTACCTGGCGTAAGCCATGTACCATGGCTTTCCGTGCCGCATCACGAGCCGCCACCTGGGCTGCATAAGGAGTACCTTTACGCGAGCCCTTAAACCCAGCCGTGCCTGAGCTTGCCCAGGCAATAACACTCCCCTCCGGGCTGGTGAGGGTAATTATGGTATTATTGAATGTCGACTGGATATAGGCCTTTCCCGCTGGAATAGACTTCTTTTCCCGCCTTCGGGCTCTGGTACGCTTCTTCTCTGCCATTCCTACCTCCTACTTGACTATATCTAACAAAACCGGCTACTTCTTGGTCATACCTCGCTTCTTACCTCTACCGGCCACCGTCTTCTTAGTGCCTCGACGGGCACGAGCGTTGGTCCGCGTTCGCTGCCCCCTAACCGGCAGGCTATGCCGGTGCCTGAGGCCGCGGTAGCTGCCAATTTCAATGAGGCGCTTGATATTAAAGTTGACCTCTTTCCTGAGGTCACCCTCAACCTTATACTCCCGGTCGATAACCTCCCGGAGACGGTTGACCTCATCTTCAGTAAGACTATCCGCTCTGGTATCAGCACTAATACCCGTCTGCGCCAGAATCCTCCGGCTCAATTCAGAACCAATACCATAGATATACTGTAACGCTACCCATATTTGCTTGTTTTTTGGTATATCTACGCCGGCTATACGTGGCATTAAGACCCCTCCTTACTTCAATGGCTGGCTTAGCCCTGCCTCTGCTTATGCCGGGGGTTGGGACAAATGACCCTGACCACCCCCCGCCGCTTAATCACCTTACACTTCTCACATCTAACTTTAACCGAAGCTCTGACTTTCATCACAAATTCCTTACTTACTGCTTTAAGCGATAGGTAATTCTACCTCGACCCAGGTCATAAGGAGAAAGCTCTACTATCACCCTATCACCCGGTAATACCCTGATATAATGCAACCTTATTTTACCCGAAATATGCGCCAGCACCTGATGCCCGTTAGATAACTCAACCCGGAACATAGCGTTAGGTAGAGGCTCCAACACCACCCCTTCAACCTCAATAGCCTCTTTTTTAGGCATATACTACCCCTCTAGGCAACAGTCAGCACCTCCGCTTCAGCATCGGTAATGGCAATGGTGTGCTCGAAGTGTGCGGAAAGGCTGCCATCAGCCGTAGATACCGTCCAATGGTCACTACCAAGCCGGGTACGCCAATCACCCATACTTACCATAGGCTCAAGGGCAAGGGCCATTCCCTTTTTCAACACTGGCCCTGTTCCCGGTTGCCCGAAATTAGGGACCTGAGGCTCTTCGTGCATCTGGCGACCGATACCATGACCGGTATACTCCCGGATTACGGAATAGCCCCCTGACTCCGCACAGCGCTGAACAGCAGCGGAAATATCTCCCAGCCTCGCCCCGGCATAAGCCTTGGCGATACCAGCCTCCAGGGCATCCTCAGTAGTCTCCATAAGCCGTTTAGCCTCCGGTTTAACCTCACCGACACTCACCGTCACTGCCGCATCCCCCTGAAAGCCGTCATAAATTGAACCAAAGTCAAGGGATACAATATCGCCTTCCTTTAAGACCCGCTCCCCCGGAATCCCGTGCACTATCTCATCGTTTACCGATACACAGAGATTAGCCGGGAAACCGTGGTATCCCTTAAACGACGGCTTAGCTCCCAGTTTCTTTAACTCTCTACCGGCGATAACATCCAACTCTTTAGTCTCCATCCCCGGCCTTATTGCTCTGCTCAATATTTCCAGCACGATGGCTACTACCCTGCCTGCCTGACGCATGGCCATAATCTCCCGCTCTGACCTAATCACAATACCCATTTCTTAGCGAACTCTCTCCAGAGCCGCGATAACCCTCTTACCAGCATCTTCTACACTTCCCTCCCCGTCTACCTCAACCAGCCTGCCTGTCCTGATATAGTAATCAATAAGGGGAGCCGTCTCGGCAGAGTATACCTTAAGCCGCTTCTTCACGGTTTCAGCTATATCATCAGGACGCTGATATAGCTCACCGCCACACCTATCACACCTTCCCTTAACCCGGGGAGGAGAATCTACCTCATGATATGGTACCTGGCAATTACGGCAAATCCAACGCCCGCTCAAGCGCCGCAGGAGCACCTCCGGAGAAACCTTGATAAACACTACACCATCGATAGCTCTGGAGCTACCGTCTAAAGCCTTATCCAGTGCTTCAGCCTGCGGCAGGTTCCTGGGGAAGCCATCCAGGACTACCCCGGACTCACCGTCCAAAGCCGCCAAATGCTCAAGCACCATCTTTGTTGTTACCTCGTCAGGAACCAGTGCCCCCTTCTCCATATAGGACCTGGTCTGCCTGCCTAACTCGGTATCCTGCTCCAGCGCCTGACGGAAAAGGTCACCAGAAGCGATATGGACCAGATTCAGGTTTTGAGCCAGATAAGCAACCTGTGTCCCCTTGCCGGCACCGGGAGCACCTAGAAGAATAATATACACTATTTTCCCTTTTTCATAAAGACTTCTTCAAGCCCCAGCTAAGCTGTCTATTTGATAAAACCCTCGTAGCGGCGCATAACCAGCTGTGCCTCAATCTGCTTCATGGTATCCAGAGCAACACCAACCACAATCAGCAGCCCCATACTGGACAACTGTATCACCTGAATACTGGTAGCCTCCCGGGCCAGGAACGGTACTATCGCCACTACCGCCAAGAACAGGGCACCGGCCCAGGTAATACGCTTAATAACAGTATCAAGGTACTCTTTGGTATTCTTGCCCGGTCTGATACCGGGGATGAATCCCCCCTGCCGCTGCAGTGTACCGGGTAGGTCCTGTTGCTGGAAAATCACCATGGTATAGAAGAAGGCAAAAGCCATCGTCAGCACAAAATAGAGCCCCCAATAAAACAGGCCCATCGGCAGCGCCGCATTTGGATTGAACAGGTTCTGAATAGTGTTAGCGAAGTTGGGGTCAGCCCCGGCGGGGGCGACGAAGTAACTGGCTATCATACCAGGGAAGATAACTATCGACATAGCAAAGATGAGCGGTATCATCCCGGCTGTATTTACCCGCAGGGGGATATGGGTTGAGCCCGATTGCCTGTACATACGACCACCCTTAAAGACACTCTTGGCATACTGGACCGGGATACGGCGGTGCGCCTCGGTAAAGATGACGATTACCGCAATGACAATTAAAATGATAATGACATAGCCAACGACGTTAGGTACACCGACGCCCTGGGCAGCAAAATAGCCCTGCTGTACCAACCCACCCAGGCCAGCCACGATACCACCAAAGATTATTATCGAGATGCCGTTACCGATACCATGCTCTGTAATAAGCTCGCCCAACCAGACCAGGAACATAGTACCCGCTATCAGCGCCAGGACCATAGCCGCCATGGACAGAGTGGCGACACTACCAATCACCCCTTCCCGCTGGAGCAGGACTATCTGACCATAACCGGAAACACCGGCCAGCGGTATGGTCAACCAGTGGGTTATCTGATTAATTCTATTCCGACCCGTTTCCCCCTCCAGAGACAGGGCATGTAAACGGGGGATAATCGGCGTGAGCAGCATCATAATAATTGAGGCGGTGATGTAGGGGTAGACTCCCATTGCGGCGACACTGAAATTCCTCATCGCACCGCCGCTGAACATATCAAGCATGCCCAGCATCGCATTGCGAGCAAATAGGTCCTGCAGAGCGACAGCGTCTACCCCGGGCAGAGGGACATGAGCCACAAAACGGAAGATCACCAGCATACCGATGGTAAAGAGAATCCGCCGCCTCAAGTCAGGCAAACGGAAGGCATCAAGCATTGCCTGGAGCAGTCTTGGTCTGCTAGCCTGTCTCTGTCGCATGCCCTACCTCCTCCACGGTACCTCCTGCTGCTTCAATCTTAGCTCTAGCAGCAGCAGAGAACTTATCTGCCTTTACCGAAAGAGGATAACTGATATCACCCCCCGCCAGAATCTTGACCGGATGCCGCAGCGACTTTACTACCCCCGCGGCAAGCAGCCTTTCCGGCGTTACCTCACTCCCCGCCTCAAAGAGGCTAAGTTTATCTAGATTAACAATGCTATATTCTACCCGGAAAATATTGGTGAAGCCGCGCTTCCGCGGCAAGCGCCGGATTAAAGGTAGCTGGCCACCTTCGAAACCGGGCTTCAGGCTGAAGCCGGAACGGGACTTCTGCCCTTTCGAGCCGCGCCCGGAATAGGTACCGTGGCCGCTACCATTACCACGACCCACCCGTTTCCGTTCTTTCCTGGAACCAGGGGCTGGAGATAGTTCATTCTGCCTCACGAGCTTACTTCCTCCACCTTAACCAGATGTCTTACTTTATTAATCATACCTCGGACTACAGCGCTGTCAGTGTGAACAACGCTCTGATTTAGCCGACGCAAACCAAGAGCCCTTATAGTTTGCTTCTGAACCTTGCTGTAACCGATACCACTCTTGACCCAAACAACACACAGTCTAGCCACCAGTCACCGCCTCCTCCTCAACCCGGGCAACCGGCCGGCGCCTGGCCAACTCCACCTTCAGATCTCTAAGCTGCCTTAGCGCCAGTATGGTCGCCTTCGCCATATTAACCCGATTAGAGCTGCCCAGTGACTTGGTCAAAATGTCCTTAACTCCGGCTGACTCCATAATAACCCGGATACTGCTGCCGGCAATGATACCTGTACCTGGTGCCGCTGGTTTCAGCAAGACCTTGGTAGCACCAAACTTCACCACTATTTCGTGGGGAATGGTAGACCCTACCATCGGTACCTTAATCAAGTTTCTTCTGGCGTTCGCATTAGCCTTATTAATTGCCACCGGTACTTCCTTAGCCTTGCCTGTACCAACACCGACATATCCGTTACCATCACCAGTCACTACCAGGGCGCTAAAACTGAGGCGCTTGCCCCCTTTCATCACCTTAGAGACACGGTTGATGTAGACAAGCTTATCAGTTAGTACCAGCTCTTCCGGGTTTATCTTGCTTATCAACTCTTTCACCTAACCAAGAACCACCTTTCTAAAACTTCAACCCTCCCTGTCGCGCTGCCTCAGCCAGGGCCTTAACTCGACCATGATATTTATGTCCACCACGGTCAAAAACCACCTGGGTTATCCCCTGTTCCAGGGCCCGCTTAGCCATCAGAGAACCAACAAGCTCAGCCTTACCTACCTTGACCCTACCGTTTGCCTCCCCTTTTACCTCATGGTCAAGGGTTGAGGCACAAGCCAAGGTATGTCCTTTCGAATCATCAATAATCTGAGCATAGATGTGACTCAAACTGCGGAAAACGCACAAGCGCGGCCTATCGGTAGTGCCGCTTAACCTGGCTCTAACTCGGGCATGCCTGTTCTTACGTGCCGCCCTTGGTTCAATTTTACCCATCTTGTTACTCTATCACCCCTTACTTAGCAGCCTGCTTACTTTTACCCGGTTTCAAGCGAACACGCTCTCCGGCATACCGGATACCCTTACCCTTATAAGCATCAGGCGGGCGAATAGCTCTAATCTCAGCCGCCATCTGACCAACCACCTCTTTATCAATCCCGCTTACCTTAACGCGATTTGCCGCCTCAGCACTCAGGGCCACCCCGGGTAGGGGGGATACCTCCACCGTGTGAGAAAAGCCCATACGGAATACCAGATTGTCCTCCACCTTTTCCACCCGGTAACCCACACCTACTATTTCCAGGTTCTTCTCGAAGCCACTGAATACTCCCGTCACCATGTTAGCCAAGAGGCTCCTTGTCAGGCCGTGCAAGGAACGATGCTCCCTGTTATCACTGGGGCGTGACACGGTCAGGCTACTGTCGTTCAAGGCAATCAACATATCAGGGCTAAGACTACGCGAAAGCTCACCCTTAGGCCCGGTTACAGTAACCCTACTGCCTTCAATATTTACCACCACGCCTTGTGGTACAGTTATTGGCATCCGCCCCACTCTAGACATTTACATTAACCTCGCCGCTGAATTAGTAAATATAGCACAATAGTTCACCACCAATACCCTTGCGCCAGGCCTGCTGTCCCGTCATGACACCATCAGGTGTGGAAAGGATAGCAACACCCAGGCCACCATAAACACGGGGGATTTCTTTGTGCCCTGCATACACCCTCAACCCGGGCTTACTCACCCGTTCCAACCCAGAAAGGACGGGACGGTCCCTATCGTCATATTTAATACCTATCTTAATCACCCGATGGGTCCCTCCCCTGATTACCTCATAGTCGTTAATGAAACCCTCTGCTTTAAGTATGGTAGTAATAGCCAGCTTCATCTTCGACGACGGTACCAGCACGAAGTCATGCCTTGCCATGATAGCATTACGTATTCGGGTTAGCATATCAGCAATTGGGTCAGAAACAGTCACTCATACCCCCTTAGTCTATGCTTATTCTATCAAACATCCGTTACCAGCTTGATTTCCTTACCCCAGGAACCTGACCGGCAAGAGCCAGCCCACGGAAACAAATACGGCACAGACCAAACCGGCGCATATAGGCGCGGGGCCGGCCACACAGGTAACAACGGTGATACTGCTGTACCCTGTATTTTGGCGGGCGCTTGGACTTTACAATCATTGATTTCTTAGCCATCTATCTCCACACCTAATCCTTACTAAAGGGCATACCTAATAACTCCAGCAAATGCCGGCCTTCCTCATCCGTCTTTGCTGTAGTAACAACCGAGATTTCCAGCCCCCGTATTTTGTCGACCTTGTCATAATCCACTTCAGGGAAAACAATCTGCTCGTTAAGACCCAGGGTGTAGTTACCCCGACCGTCAAAGGCATTCTGGGGAACCCCCTGAAACTCACGCCGGCGGGACAGGACGGCATTCACCAGCTTATCAAAAAACTCGTACATACGTTCTCCACGCAGGGTTACCTTAAGCCCGATTGGCATACCTGTTCTTAACTTAAAGGCAGCGATAGACTTCTTGGCCCGGGTGATTACCGGATGCTGCCCCGAAATAGCCACCAAATCACTCTCCGCGGCCTCCAGGGCCTTGGCGTTCTGAACTGCCTCCCCCAGGCCAATGTTAAGCACCAGTTTCTCCAAACGGGGTATCTGCATTACATTGCGATACCCGTAAAGCTTCACCAGGTTAGGAATAACCTCTTTTCTATACCGTTCTCTAAGTCGCGACACTTAATCAATCACCTCATGACAAGAACGACAGATGCGCACTTTTCGGCCATCCTCCAGGAAGCGGAAGCCGACACGGGTAGGATGATTACACCGACTGCACAGCAGCATAACATTTGACACAGTGATTGGTGCCTCCTGCTCTATTATACCGGCCTGCTTGACCCGGCCAGTGGCTCTGGCATGTTTTTTGATAAAGTTGATACCCTCGACTACCAGCTTTTTGTCCTTAGGATGAGCAAAACGCACCTTGCCTTTTTTGCCCCTGTCCCTACCGGCAATAACCAGTACGGTATCATCCTTTCTAATCTTCATAGTCCCTTACCTCACAACACTTCCGGAGCCAGCGAAATGATCTTGGTAAAGTTCTTCTCGCGCAACTCCCTGGCTACCGGCCCAAATATCCGGCTCCCCTTGGGATTATTCTTATCGGTGAGAATCACCGCCGCATTTTCATCGAACTTGATATAAGAGCCATCAAGACGCCGATACTGTCCGGCACTACGAACAATAACCGCCTTGACCACCTCTCCCTTCTTCACCACCGCCCCTGGTATCGCCCTTTTCACCGAAGCGACAATAACATCACCGACCCGAGCGTACTTTTTCACGCTACCCAGTATATTAATACACATAATCTGCCGAGCCCCGGTATTGTCTGCCACCTTCAGTCTGGTTTGTGGTTGAATCATATTACTCCACCCTGAAAACTTTAGGCTATTTCCTTAGGCTGAATCTCAACTATATTTCCCTTAGTTATTACCTCAGTTACTCGCCACCTCTTTAACCGCGAGAGCGGGCGAGTCTCTTCAATCCTGACTGTATCGTCCAAGCCACATTTATTACCCTCGTCATGGGCCTTATATTTGACCGCTCTCCTCATCGTCTTCTTATAGAGTGGATGGCGTCTGGGAGTTTCTACCGCCACCACCACCGTCTTATCCATCCGGTCACTCACCACACGACCAACCCTTGTTTTACGTTTAGCTTTCATAGCCCTAAACCTACCTTATTCCTAGCTCTCTCTCCCTGAGTATGGACTTTATTCGAGCAATCCTTTTTCTAACCATCGGGATTTCACGGTGGTTAGTCAATTGCCTGGTGGCCAGGTGCAGACGGCAATTAAAAAGCGCTTCATAAGCCGACTCTAATTGCTTTTTCAATTCCTTATCACTGAGAGCCCTGATTTCTCCAACCTTCAAATCTACACCAGCTCCTTATTTTACAGAATCACCACCAGCACCCACCCCGGACTCTTTGACGACAAACTTGGTACCGATTGGTAGCTTATATGAAGCCAGCCGCATAGCCCCCTTGGCTACCTCTTCAGCAACACCCCCCATCTCAAACAGGATTCTCCCCGGCTTGACCACAGCTACCCAGTGGTCTACCGCTCCCTTGCCTGAGCCCATTCGGGTTTCGGCCGGCTTCGCCGTAACCGGTTTGTCCGGGAATATACGTATCCATATTTTACCGCCACGACGGACATAATGGGTCATCGCCCGCCGGGCAGCCTCAATTTGACGATTGGTAAGCCAGGCACACTCTACTGCCTGCAATCCGAAACTGCCAAAAGCAACTGTGTTCCCTGCCTGAGCATTACCTCTACGACGTCCTTTATGAGTCTTTCGGTACTTCACCCGTTTAGGTTGTAGCATCTTGCCCCTCTACTTCTTCTACGGCTGCTTCAGCCACCACCTCCGCCTTCTTCTTTCTCCTTGCCGGCTTGGCCGGCTTCTCCTCCGCTTCCGCTTCAGCCGCCTCTACGACTGCTTCAGCTACCACCTCCGCCTTCTTCTTTCTCCTTGCCGGCTTGGCCGGCTTCTCCTCCGCTTCCGCTTCAGCCGCCTCTACGACTGCTTCAGCTACCACCT
>DAOWDD010000087.1 GCA_030639215.1 Dehalococcoidia bacterium | reverse complement strand
TACCCTCTTCTGCTCAATTCGTAGGCACACATTAGGCCTCCCGGGCCGCCTCCGACCACCGCTACCTTCTCCTTGGTCGGAGCAGGAAAAGCCGGTACCGTCTCAAGGTGCTTAATGTAGCGGTCGGCAATAAGCCGCACCATCATCCTCCGCCTTACGGCGCCAGTCTCGTCCTTGTAGTTGCACTGCTTCTCACAGAGCCCGCAAATATTGGCGCACAGCAGCGGGAAGAGAGGGTTCTTGCCAAAGATTTCGCCACCGATCTTAACTATCTGCTCGGCAGCCGCATCGAGGTCCGGAGGAAGCAGAGCAATCATAATGTGACTGCGCTGGATGTCTTCTTCCAAAGGGCAGGCTACCTGACAGGGGGGCAAATATACCTTGCCATCGGCTTCACAGATTATTTCTTCAACCTTGCTCTTTTCATTCTGGGAGGTGTCATTTACCATCTTACCCTCCTAAATTTACTTTCTGGTTTGTTAATGCTACGGCTTTAACCAGCTATCCCCTTTTTAACCTCTTCACCAATTCCCCCTGAGGTCCGTAGACACTCACCTCAAGCGGCATTCCGCCGGGAAGGGAATGGGTGGCACAGGCATGGCAGGGGTCATAAGCCCGGAATCCCATCTCAATCATATTAAGAATCCCATCGGGGACTTCCCCGTCCTTTATCAGGGACTTGGCTGCCTTCTCCACTGACATATTAATGGCCGCCGAGTTATTCTGCGTGGCGACAATCAGGTTGACCTTGGTGAGAATTCCTCTGTCATCAGTCTCATAGTGGTGAATGAGAGTTCCTCTTGGCGCTTCGACAATACCCACCCCCTTCTTGGGAGTCTTGGTAGGCAGGTTTACGATATCAGGAGAAAGAATTTCCGGGTCACGGGCAAGCTCTACCACCCGCTCTGAGGCGTAGAGTGCTTCCACCAGCCGGGCCCAGTGGAAAGCCAGAGTACTGTGTACCGGCTTGCCGCCCAGCACGGAGAACATCTTCTCGTAGGCTTCCTGTGCCAGCGGGGTTGCCATTCCATTGGAGACATTTAGCCGGGCCAGGGGGGCGACGCGGAAAACACCACTCTCCTTGCCATCAACAAACCCCTTCCAGCCCACCTTCTTGAGATAGGAGAAGCGGACATAGGTCCAGGGCTCAACATGCTCAGCGATGTGGTCGAGGTAGTCCTGGCTCTTAAACTTGGTAAACTCCTTGCCGCTGGGGTCGACCACTCTTATCATACCATCGTAGAAGTTTACCTTGTTGTTCTTGTCCACCATTCCCATATAATAGGTCTTATGTGAGTAGACATCACCGGTAATCAGGTCAACATAGTCCTTGTTCTTCAGTACGATGTCATCGAAAATACCGAGGGCAACCTTACAGAACTCTACGCCATATTCCCCAGCCTCAAGGATTGTCTTCTGCTCATCCTTGCTGATACCCTTGGACACTCCTCCGGGCAGCGCACAGGAGGGCATAACCGGCTTACCGCCGATTATCCTCAAGACGTTCCTCAAGCCTTTGCGCATCTGGATGACCTTGCCGCCGGTCTCCAGTCCCGCCTTGGCGATAACACCCAGGATATTCCTCTCTCCGGCTGGCGCCTGGGGGCCAACCACAAAATCGGGCCCACCCAGGAAGAAGAAGTGCAGTATATGGTCCTCAGCCTGGAAGGCGTTGTACATCAGTTCTCTTATCTTCTTGGCGGCGGGAGGGGGGTCGACCTTGAATAAATCATCCAGGGCCTTGGCCGATGCCATGTGGTGAGCGGTCGGGCAGACCCCGCAGATCATAGTGGTTATCCGGGGCATCTCCTCGGCGGGCCTTCCCACCGAGAACTGCTCGAAGCCTCGAAGCTCAGGAATCTGAAGACAGGCCCGCTCACAGCTGCCTTTATCATCAAGGAATATCTCTATCTTCCCGTGTCCTTCAAGTCTGGTTATCGGATCAATCGTTATTTTCTTCATTTTACTCCTCCTACCCTCTTTCTTTTCAGGAGTGACGTAGGTAGACTGAATCTGTAGAACGTGCCGGCCGGGTCGGCAAACCTGTCGATTAGTTTCTGGGTATCCTCATCCGACATCTTCTCTTCTTCTTCAACCCCTAAGATAGAGGCAAACATAGCGAGGGCTTTAGCTCCCTGGTCAATCACGCCATCGACAGGACCAAAACAGCCCCGGCATGGCATATTAGCCTTAATACAGGTCTCGCCACAGCCGGTGCGAGTCGCCGGGCCATAGCAAAACAGCCCCTGTACCAGGAAGCACTGCTCGGGGTCAATCTTGATCTCCCACGGTCTTTTAATATCTTTTATCGCTATTTTATCCGGTTTCGAGTCCTTCAAGGGGCAGGTATCACACAGAGCCATATTAGGAGCCAGCACAGCCCCTTTCTCCGGTAACTGGCCGGTAAGTATCGCATTTACCGCATTCATAATCAAGTCAGGTGGCGGGGGGCAGCCAGGAAGGTAGTAATCGACCGAAATCACCTGGTCTAGAGCGTTGACCGTGTCGTAGAACTCGGGCAGGGTGAGTTCTCTGCCGTCTTCAATGGTTTTCTCTTGAGGAATGATTCCTTCCGGGTTGACAACACTGGGAGAGTCCTTATAGGCCCACTGGAAGATTGTCTCCCTGGTACAGAAGTTGCCCAGCCCGGGTATTCCCCCCAGGTGAGCGCAGGAGCCAAAGGCGACCACCAGACCCGATTTCTGCCGCAGCAGCTTGACCATTTCCTCCTGCTCCTCCAGCCTTACCGCACCGTTTATGAAGCTCACCGCTATCTCACCATCTCCCAGAGCCTCAATATCCTTCTTCTTAAAGTCCAGCGCCACCGGCCACAAGATAATATCCACCGCATCTACTACCTTCAGAATGTCCTCATTGAGGTCAACCACCGTCTCTTCACAGCCACCGCATGAAGCACACCAATAAAACGCAACCTTCGGTTTAGCCATCTTCACCTCCTTCATTAATTAAGTGTTATAGAACGGCTTCTATCCAGCCTTCTCAGTGTTCTTAAACAAAACAAAAATACCGGCACAAAGCGCAACCCGCTTTGACCCGGCAGGCATCTTTCCTTAGAATAGTATTTATAATCAATCACGCCCATCCGCCGTTAATTAAGACAGCTACTACGTACGGGACTCCCCTTCGTCGCAGGAAAAGGGATAGACAAGAACTGCTAATCTTCTATAATGATTTTGGACAGACCTTAATAGCGCTTTTATCCAAAATTCATAGCGCTTTTACTTAAAATTCATAGCGCCTTTATCCAAAATCTGTGAACAACAAGAGTAGTTTACCATTGTGTCCCTGAAGTTGTCAACACTACTCCCGGCGGCCTCAAACATTAAACAGGAAGTTAATTATATCGCCATCCTGGACGGTATAGTTCTTGCCCTCCAGATGGAGCAGCCCCTTCTTACGAGCCTCAGCCAGGCTGCCGCACTTTGTCATTTCCTCGTAGCTGATTACCTCGGCGCGAATAAAGCCTCT